>JAJTGB010000068.1 GCA_021298995.1 Comamonadaceae bacterium
GTGGCGGTCGCCGCGGCGGTGGTGGCTATGGCGGCGGCAATGGCGGCGGTCGTTCGTTCGGCCGCTGATCAAACAGACATCAGCAATTTGCACGTCGGTGATCGGCAATGCGCCGGTCATCGAACTTCATGTCCGGGCTACGAAGCTCACGGTGTTTGGTCACCCTGCCCCGCATTCTGGCCCGCCACATTTTGAAAGAGCGCGAGCTGAGTTCGGCCCGCATGATTTTGATCACCCCAGCTTCTGTCACACCCGTTCTTTCAAAGATGGTTTCAAAAGTGGTGCGGTCTTCCCAGGCCATTTGAATCACCGCAGAAACATCACCTAGGCTAAGGTGGGTTAATGAATCAGGTGATTGGGTCATGGCGGCTAAAAAATGGACATGGGTCTATGGGATACCATCATTATCTAGCAGGCCTGCAAGGGTCTGCACCTTCCGTTCACAATAACCCCTATGAAGTCTTCATTCAAAGGCAATAAGCAAAGTCTGCCCAGCAAACCCTGCGCTGTGTGCGGGCGTGACATGACTTGGCGCAAAGCTTGGGCCAAAAATTGGGAGCAGGTTTTGTATTGCTCTGATGCATGCAGAAAGAAGAAATCAATGCTGGCTCCAGAAGGTAAGCTCAATGGCTAAATCTCTGCGCCATTTGGTTTTGATTCTGGGTGACCAGTTAAACATGGATGCCAGTGCCCTGGCAGATTTTGATCCCGCGCAGGATGCCATTTGGATGGCTGAAGTGATGCAGGAATCAACCCACGTTCAATCCTCCAAGCAGCGCAGCACCTTGTTTTTAAGTGCCATGCGCCACTTTGCACAAGCCATTCAAGACAGAGCCTGGCCCCTCTATTACACGAAGCTTGACGATGCAGGCAATGCGGGCACCTTGGCCGCAGAACTCGACAAGGCCATTCAGGCCAGCAGCCCGCAACAACTTGTCATGACCGCGCCAGGCGAATGGCGAGTCTTGCAAAGTTTGCGCAGTGTTGCCAAGAAAAACAATCTGGCCCTAGACGTTCGAGACGACACCTATTTTTTTAGTACGGTGCGAGAGTTTGCAGAACATGCCAAAGGCCGCAAGCAATTGCGGCAAGAATTTTTTTACCGAGAGTTGCGCCAGAAAACAGGCATCTTGATGGATGGCAAAAAACCTGTAGGTGGCCAATGGAACTTTGACGAAGACAACCGCGGCAGCTTTGGCAAAGCAGGACCAGGCTTGCTGCCACAAGCATTGCGATTTGAACCCGACCCTGTCACGCAAGATGTGATGAAATTGGTGAACGAGAAGCTGGCTTCCAATCCTGGCAACTTAAACAGCTTTGGCTGGCCCGTGACACGCGAGCAAGCGCTCAAAGCGCTGGAAAGTTTCATCCAGCATCGCTTGCCCTTCTTTGGGCTTTATCAAGATGCCATGTGGGAGGGTGAAGTTTGGCTGTATCACTCGCACATTGCCAGCGCCTTGAACTTGAAACTGCTCCACCCCAAGGAAGTGGTGAAAGCGGCCGAAGGAGCCTACGAGCAAGGCCATGCACCCCTGCCTGCTGTGGAAGGTTTTGTGCGTCAAATTTTAGGGTGGCGAGAATACGTGCGCGGTATTTATTGGACGCAAATGCCCGAGTATTTGGAGCGCAATGAATTGCAAGCCTCGGCACATTTGCCAGCGTTTTATTGGACGGGCGAAACCGACATGGCATGTTTGCGTGACGCCATTTCTCAAACCCTGAACCACGGTTATGCCCACCACATTCAGCGGCTCATGGTCACAGGACTTTATGCGCTGTTGCTGGGAGTGGCCCCCAAAGAAGTTCATGCGTGGTACTTGGGCGTTTATGTGGATGCGGTGGAGTGGGTAGAGCTGCCCAACACCTTGGGCATGAGCCAGTTTGCCGATGGCGGCGTGATGGCCAGCAAGCCCTATGTGGCCAGTGGCAAATACATCGATCGCATGAGCAATCATTGCAAAGGCTGTCGCTACAACCCAGCCTTGTCCACTGGCGAAACCGCCTGCCCCTTCACCACGCTGTATTGGGATTTCCTGAACCGACATGTTGATGTGTTAGCCAAAAATCCACGCATGCTGATGCAATTGAAAAATCTCAACCGACTCTCTACGGAAGATCGTCAGGCAATTGCAGAGCAAGCAAATTCTTTCATGAAACCCCATCTTTAAATCATGACTCATTTTTACGAACCCAAGTTGGGCCATCAACTGAAACACGATCCCTTCAACGCCATTGTGGGGCCCCGCCCCATTGGTTGGATTTCGAGCCAAAGTGCAGACGGTGTTTTAAATCTTGCGCCTTATAGTTTTTTCAACGCCTTCAACTACGTGCCGCCGCTCATTGGGTTTTCCAGCATTGGGCGCAAGGACTCTCTTAACAACATCGAAGCCACAGGCGAGTTTGTCTGGAATTTGGTCACGCAACCACAAGTTGAAGCCATGAATCAAACCTGCAAAGCAGTACCACCCAATGTGAGCGAATTTGACATCGCGGGCTTGTCTACAGCACCCTCACGCTTGGTCAGTACGCCTAGAGTGGCTCAGAGTCCTGTGAGTTTTGAATGCCGCTGCACCCAAATTTTGCAGATGAAAAATTTGCAAGGCGAATCGATTGAAACTTGGATGATCTTTGGCGAAGTGATTGGCGTTCACATTGAAGAACGCTTGATTAGCAATGGCATTTATGACACGGCCAATGCCCAGCACGTGATGCGAGGTGGCGGGCCAGCCGACTACTTTAGCATCGGACCCGAGCAACTGTTTAAGCTCTATCGCCCTGCAAACTAATTAAATGTGCTACGCGTGAAAATCTGTAGAGCGAGTCAATCCTTGAGAAACAAAGTTCTCAAGGGCTCATCGCCCACCTGCCGACTCCAGTGGCCATGCACGTTGGGGTCAAATGTAGCCCCTTCAGGCAAAGTATCGGCCGAATAAAAATGCTGACCTGCACTGAACACGCGTGAACTGCCATCTTGCAATCCAATTTCCATCTGCCCTGACAAAATAAACACCCACTGCGCTTTGCCAGTGGTGTGAAACTGGCTTCTGAATCCAACAGGGCTATAACGAAGTTGATAGCCCTCTGCTTTGAATATTTCAGTCAGTTGACTTTGAGGGGTGCCCTCCCCCATGGGCAGGCTTTCTTCTTTGAATCGGGCTTTGCCATCGGTGTCTGTGAACAACACCACTTTGGTGAAATTTGTCATGATAATTTTCTGAAGAAAATGTTGTTGAAATCAGATGCAGTTTCACTGCGCTTTGATGAGTTTGGCAGGGCCCGACAGAGTGGGCAATTTGCGCCGCGAAGTTAAAACATGCTCCATGTCTTGGTGCGCACCTTCTATCAACACACGGATGGCTTTTTCTGCCTTGTCGGGGTTCTTGGCAATGACAGCATCCAACACCGCTTTGTGCAAAGGCAACGCTGCTTTGGGTGCATCTTTGCGCGTGGTCGAAATTTCAAAGCTGGTTCGCAGCAATGCGCCCAAGGCCTTGCTCATTTGAACAATCATTCGGTTGTGCGATGCCACCAACATGCCGGTGTGAAAGTGCATGTCGTGAGTGACGTAATCACCGCCCTCCTCGATGGCTTTTTTCATTCCGGCGTAAGCAGCCGACACGCCCTGAATGTCGGTTGCCGTAGCGCGTTCTGCAGCCAAACGCACAGCGGCCGGTTCAACCACTTTGCGCAGTTCTTGAAGATCGCGCAAAAATTCGGCTGTCAGCCCCGCTTTGGCTTGCCATGCAATCACATCGGGATCGAACCAATTCCACTGCTCCTCAGACAATACACGCGTGCCGACCTTGGGGCCAGTCACGATCAGTCCCTTGGCCACCAGCGATTTGACCGACTCGCGAATGACGGTGCGACTCACGCCCAGCTGCTCGCACAAAACAGGTTCTGGCGGCAAGCTGCCGCCCACGGGATACTTGCCGCTGACGATGGCCTCCCCCAAAAAGTCAACCGTGTTGCCGTGAACGTTTTTGATCATTCGAAGTCAAGCTCAGGAACGGCATTCTGGAACAGGCGTGATCACGGGCTTGCCCGACATGTGCGCATCCAAATTGGCCAAAGCCAATGCCGACATGGCCTTTCGCGTTTCAACGGTGCCGCTGGCGACGTGCGGCGTGAGCACCACGTTGTCAAGCTTTCTGAGCTCGGCAGGAACATTGGGCTCGTCTACATAGACATCCAAGCCAGCACCCGCAATGACTTTCTTTTGCAAGGCTTCAATGAGGGCCACTTGATCGACCACCGACCCCCGCGCCACATTGACCAAGAAACCTTGTGGCCCCAAGGCCTTCAACACTTCTGCATTGATGAGGTTGCGAGTGGCCGCGCCGCCGGGCGTGATCACGACCAAGAAATCGACCGCCGTCGCCAGTGACGTGACATTGGGTACATACTTGTACGGCACATCAGATCGCTGATGGCGTGTGTTGTAGCTGATGTCCATGTCGAATGCGGCCGCCCGCTTGGCAATGGCTTGGCCAATGCGGCCCATGCCCACAATGCCCAATTTGGCGCCAGTGAGTTTGCGCGTAAGCGGGAAAGGCCCATCTAGCCAATCGGCGTTGCGGGTAAAGCGATCGGCTGCCGGAATTTTGCGAGCAACTGCCAGCAGCAAGCCCAAGGCCAAATCAGCCACATCATCGTTGAGCACTTCAGGTGTGTGCGAGACCATGATGCCGCGCTTTTTGGCAGCGGCCACATCAATGCCGTCGTATCCCACACCGCACACAGAAATCATTTCCAGTGCAGGGAAAAGTGCCATGTAACTTGCATCAATCTTGGACTCACCGCCGCCAACCAGGGCGCGCACCCGACCAAAAACTTGACGATCCCGAATGTGGTCGCGCTCATGAACCACATACCTCTCTTGTAAACCGGTGGTTAAAAAGGGCGGGATGCGGGAAGTTACAACGATTTCTGGGTGGTGAATGCTCATGATGAAAATCTCCGAGTCACAAAGAAGATCGCCGCAGGGGCGATTGAATTGAGGGTTTGCACGAGTGCCAATGACTGCCAAAAGCATTTCAAAAGCGACTCAATTACCTTATCATCATACGATAATATTGATTACAAACAATCGCCTACAACCCCTCCACACAGAAAATTACCATGACCCAAAGCCCTAAGAAAAAACCTGAAGAGCTGCGCAGCCAAAAATGGTTTGGCCGCCAAGACCGTGATGGCTTCGCTTATCGAAGCTGGGTCAAAGGCAAAGGGGTGCCACACGATCAATTTGACGGTCGCCCCGTCATTGGCATTTGCAACACTTTCAGCGAACTCACGCCTTGCAACTCGCACTTCCGCACGCTGGCCGAGCAAGTGAAAATTGGCGTCTATGAAGCCGGTGGTTTTCCACTTGAGTTTCCAGTCATGTCTTTGGGTGAAACGCTTTTGCGCCCCACAGCCATGCTGTACCGCAACCTCGCCTCCATGGACGTTGAAGAAAGCATTCGCGGCAACCCCATTGATGGCGTGGTGCTCTTGATGGGCTGCGACAAAACCACCCCCTCCTTGCTGATGGGTGCATCCAGCGTCGACTTGCCCACCATCGGCATCTCGGGCGGACCGATGTTGAATGGCAAATGGCGAGGCCAAGAGCTGGGCTCTGGCACAGGCTTATGGAGCATGAGCGAACAAGTTCGAGCAGGCACCCTCAAACTGCAAGACTTCTTTGAAGCCGAAAGCTGCATGCACCGCAGCCATGGCCACTGTATGACCATGGGCACGGCCAGCACCATGGCCAGCATGGTGGAGTCTTTGGGCATTGGCTTGCCTGGCAATGCGGCCTACCCTGCAGTAGATGGCAGGCGCAACGTGTTGGCGCGTGAATCGGGCCGACGCATTGTCGACATGGTTCACCAAGATGTGAAAATTTCTCAAATTCTCACACGCAAAGCCTTCGAAAACGCCATCTGCACTTTGGCCGCCATTGGCGGCTCTACCAATGCGGTCATTCACTTGATTGCCATCGCGCGCCGATTGAACATCAACCTGACCATTGACGACTTCGAAAAATTGGGCAGCGAGTTACCCAATATTTTGAACTTGCAACCGTCTGGCGATCACCTCATGGAAGACTTTTGTTATGCCGGCGGCTTGCCCGTCGTCATGAAAGAAATTCAACAATATTTGCACAATGACATTGTGACCGTGAGCGGCAAGACGGTGGCCGAAAATGTGGCCAGTGCAGAGAACTACGATCCACGTGTGATTAAAACTGTGGCGGCACCTTTCAAAGAAAAAGCAGGCATCGCCATCTTGCGTGGCAACTTGGCGCCTCGTGGGGCCGTGATCAAACCCAGTGCGGCCACGCCAGCGCTCATGGTGCACACAGGACGCGCCGTGGTGTTTGAAGACAGCGACGATTTCCACAAACGCATTGACGATGAGTCTTTGGATGTGGATGAAACCTGTATTTTGGTTTTAAAGAACTGCGGCCCCAAGGGCTACCCTGGCATGGCCGAAGTGGGCAACATGCCACTCCCCCCCAAAGTTTTGCGAAAAGGTATTACCGACATGGTGCGCATCAGTGATGCGCGCATGAGTGGCACCGCGTATGGCACCGTGGTGTTGCACACCACGCCAGAAGCGGCCGATGGCGGGCCTTTGGCGGTGGTTCAAAATGGCGACATGATTGAACTCAACGTGCCCGAGCGCAGAATGCAATTGCTCATCAGCGATGAAGAAATGAAAGCCCGATTGGCCAAATGGGTTCGCCCAGAGCCACCTTTGAAGTCTGGCTATTGGAAGCTGTATGTCGATACGGTACTCCAGGCTGACGAAGGCTGCGACCTCGACTTCTTGGTGGGCCAGCGTGGCTCATTTGTACCCAAAGACAATCACTGATCTCCATCTGTTCACATTTTTAAAAAGTACGCATCATGAAATTACTCATTACCGGTGGCGCAGGATTTTTGGGCGCACGCCTGGCTCGTGAAATTCTCAAAAAAGGAGAACTCAACGGCCGACAAGTGACCGAAATTCACATTGCCGACTTGTTTCCAGCCCCTGCCGATTTGTTGGCCAATCCCCGAGTCAAAGGGCATGCTGGCCCTTTGCTAGAGCAAGGCGCTTTGTTTCAAAGCGGTTTTGATGGCGTGTTTCATTTGGCTTCTGCGGTTTCTGGCGAGTGCGAGCAGGACTTTGACTTGGGCATGCGCTCAAACCTCGACAGTACCCGCTTGCTACTAGAGGGTTTGCGCAAAGCAGGCAATGTACCGCGCATGGTGTTTGCAAGCTCGGTGGCTGTGTTTGGCCCAGACCCTAGCAACCCCATGCCCGACATCGTGGCAGACAACACACTGCCCTCACCCCAAACGTCTTATGGCACTCACAAACTCATGCTCGAGTATTTGCTGGCCGATTTCACACGCAAGGGCTACGTTGATGGTCGTGCAGCGCGTTTGATGACCGTCACCATCCGGCCAGGCAAACCCAATGGCGCAGCATCTTCTTTCTTCAGCGGCATCATTCGCGAACCCTTGGCAGGCATGCCGTCTGTTTGCCCGGTAGACGAAAGCGTGTCGCACTCCGTTTCTTCGCCTAGCAACACCATTAAGGGCTTGATCACTGTCTTTGAAGCCAGCCGTGAAGCCATGCAAGGTCGCATGGCACTGAATCTGCCTGGCCTCAACGTCACCGTCAAAGAAATGTTGCAAGCCTTGGAAGATGTGGCGGGTCCCGCCGTTCGCAAGCACGTGACATTTGTCCGCGATGAACACATTGCGGGCATTGTGGCCAATTGGGCCAAGGCGGGTTCAGCACAACGTGCAGCGGCTTTGGGTTTGAAGCCCGACGCATCGTTCAAAGAAGTCATCAAGCAATACATTGAAGATTGCAAGCTGCCCTACTACCCACCCCATGCACTGGATGGCTTGAAGAAGTAAGCATGACCCGCAAGCTTCTGGCTGTTGATTGGGGCACCTCTTCCTTAAGGGGTGCACTCATCAGCAGCGATGGCGTGGTGCTCGACAAACGGGCCTTCCCTCAGGGCATCATGCAAGTGGCCCATGGTCAGTTTCAACATGTTTTTGAGCAACGCTTTGGCGACTGGATAACAGGCAATACGCTGTGTCTTATTTCAGGCATGGCGGGCAGCCGACAAGGTTGGCGAGAAGCACCCTACTGCCCTTGCCCCAGCGGCTTTGAAGATATTGCGCAGCACCTTCAGTGGATTGAAAAAGACCGCATTGGCATTGTGCCGGGCTTGTCCGCTTTCAATGACCAGACACCCGATGTGATGCGCGGCGAAGAGATTCAAATCTTTGGTGCTCTGAGCAATTTGCAATTAACAAACGCCGAATTTGTTTTACCAGGTACCCACAGCAAGTGGGCTATGGTCGCGGGTGGCCACATTCAGTCGTTTAAAACTTTCATGACGGGTGAGTTTTACGCCCTGCTAAGTCAGCATTCCATCTTGGCCAAAACATGCTTGCCCGATGCCCCATGGAAAAAGGACGTTTTTCTGGAAGGTGTGATTCAAAGTCAAAAGTCGGGGGGCTTGTTGCATCACGCTTTTTCAGCCAGAAGCTTGGCCTTGTTTGAAAAACTAAACCCAGCGCAATCTAGCAGTTATATTTCTGGCTTGCTCATTGGCGAAGAAATCAAGTCGGCCCGATCGCCGCAAACTGGCACGAACGAACCCTTGTTTATCTTGGGCAACAGCCAACTGACTCAGCGCTATGCCTGCGCGCTCGCAGCCCTTGAAATTCAAGCCCAATCTCTCACAGACGAAATCACTTGGAGTGGTTTGTGGTCCTTGGCGCACCATTTGTTTCCAAATGATTTCAGTGTAAGCTAAGCCGATGACTGCTCTGTATGATCAATTTCAATCTCACATGCAGCGCTTGCCGCTGATTGCAATTTTGCGGGGTCTAAAACCTGAAGAAGCCTTGGCCATTGGCCAGGTCATTGTGAATTCCGGTTTTCACATTTTGGAAGTACCCCTCAATTCACCCGACCCGCTTCGCAGCATCCAGATTTTGTCAAAGGCATTCCCCAGTGCACTGATTGGCGCAGGCACCGTCACCACAGCACAGCAAGTCAGAGACATCAAAGCAGCAGGCGGACAACTGATCATCTCGCCACACCTCGACGACAACGTCGTGTGTGAAGCCGTCAATTTGGGCTTGATTTCGCTGCCAGGCGTGGCCACACCCTCCGAAGCTTTTCGCGCTTTGGCATTGGGTGCCAATGGCTTGAAGCTGTTTCCGTCTGAAATGATCAGCCCTGCGGTTGTCAAGTCAATTCGGGCCGTATTGCCCAAAGATGTGAAGCTGATTCCTGTGGGCGGTATTGGCTTGCACAATATGTCAGACTATCGCGAAAGCGGCGCTTCTGGCTTTGGCATTGGTTCGGCATTGTTTGCGCCTGGCAAATCTGCTGAAGCTGTGAGCGAATCTGCATCAGCCTTTGTTCAAGCCTGGAAAATGGCCTAAACAAAGGCATCAACAAAGACTTCAATTAAGAGACTTCTATCATGAGACTTCTACACACCATGCTTCGCGTTGGCAACCTTCAACGCTCGATCGATTTTTATACCAAGGTGATGGGCATGACACTGCTCAAAACAACAGAGAACCCAGAGTACAAATACTCATTGGCCTTTGTGGGTTACGGCAGCAACCCAGACCATGCAGAGCTTGAACTCACCTACAACTGGGGCGTTGAAAGTTATGAGATGGGCACCGCTTATGG
>JAJTGB010000069.1 GCA_021298995.1 Comamonadaceae bacterium
TTTTCATGAGCCAATGTATTCCAGCCGAGCAGTTGCGCCAGCGTGTTGCCAACATCCTTCAAAAAGCAGGCAGCCAAGCGGCGGAAGCTGCGCACGTGGCTGCCAATTTGGTCATGGCCAATTTGAGTGGTCACGACTCGCATGGTGTGGGCATGGTGCCGCGCTATGTAGATGCCATCCTTGAGGGTGGCCTTCATCCCAACACGGGTGTGAAAGTGCTCATCGATACGGGTCCTTTGTTGAACTTGGATGGCCAACGCGGCTTCGGCCAAATCACGGGTGTGCAAGCCATGCAAATGGGCATTGAACGCGCCAAGCAATACGGCGTTTGCACCGTGGCACTGAGCCGCTCACACCATTTAGGGCGCATTGGCCACTTTGCTGAAATGGCGGTCGCGCATGGTCTGGTGTCGATTCACTTTGTCAATGTGTTGTCACGCCCTGTGGTGGCCCCATTTGGCGGTGGTGACGGCCGCTTTGGCACCAACCCTTGCTGCATTGGCGTGCCCATGGGGCACCGCAAACCTTTTGTGCTCGACTTTGCCACCAGCCGTGTGGCCCAAGGCAAGATGCGTGTGGCCTACAACAAAGGTGAGCAAGTGCCCGATGGCTATTTGATTGATGAAAAAGGTCATCCCACCAACAACCCGGGTGTGGTGGTGGTGCCGCAGTCAAATGGTTTCTTTGGCGCACTCATGACCTTTGGCGAACACAAAGGTTTTGGCATGGCCATGGCTTGCGAGCTTTTGGGCGGCGCCCTCACCGGCGGCGGCACATGGCACCGCGAAGCCGACAACCAACGCACGGTGCTCAATGGCATGCTCACCATGATCATCGACCCGGTGCGATTGGGTACGCAAGACGCCTTCGAAAAAGAGGCCTTGGCGTTTGAAGACTGGTTGCGCCAAAGCCCCAACGCGCCTGGCACTGAAGGCGTGATGTTGGCAGGTGAGCCTGAGCGCAAGGCTCGCCTTGACCGCGAACAAAATGGCATTTGGGTTGACGATGCCACCTTGGCAGAAATTGAAGCCTCTGAGGACAAACTCAAACACCGCCATGTCTGAATTGCAACTCAGCCGGGCGACGCAATCACGCATTCCGCAGTCTGTTCAAGCCCCCACGAACAGGCCCCCTTCTGCAGCGCCTGGCGTGTTGCACCTCGGACTGGGTGCCTTTCACAGAGCGCACCAAGCCATGGTGTTTGAACAGCTGCTGTGCCAAGGCGATGTGCGTTGGGGCATTCATGGTGTGGGCATGACGCAAGCCGGCTTGGTCAACAAGCTTCGTGCACAAGACGGCTTGTATGCGGTGCGCATTGCCGGCGCGCAAGGCATTGAGTGGCAAGTCCCTGGTGCACTGTGGCAAACCAGCGTGCTCACCACTGAACGTGAAAATGTGTTAAACGCCATGGCTGCGCCCAGCACCCGGTGGATCACTTTGACGGTGACTGAGAAGGGCTACACGCCAGCTTTGGCGCAACTGCTTCTTGATGGACTTCGCTTGCGCCATGCAGCTGGGCAAGCATGGGGCAGCGGCGTCAAGGATCTCAAAGGTTTAACCATTGCCTCCTGCGACAACCTGCAAGGCAACGGCCACAAACTCAAAGCCTTGTTGCAGGCCACTGCCACGCCGCAAGATGCAGTTCTCATGCAGTGGATAGAGGCCCATTGCACCTTTCCTTGCAGCATGGTCGATCGCATCGTGCCAGCAGCAACCGCAGAAGTGACTGATGCCGCCAAAGCCGCTCTGGGTTTGACAGACCACGGTGCGCTTAGCACTGAAACTTTTTGGGAATGGGTGATTGAAGACAAGTTTGCAGACCCAAGCGATGCCGCCCTGCTCCGCCAGTGCGGTGTGCGTGTGACGGCCGATGTTCACAGCTACGAAGAAGCCAAGTTGCGCATGCTCAACGGCAGCCATTCGGCCATGGCATTGATGGGTGCAGTGACGGGTCGAGCCTACATTGCCGATTGCGTTGGCGCTGCTCACATTCGCGAATTTGTGGAACGTTTGATGAGTCAAGAAGTTGCGCCACATCTGAGCCGTGCCGATTGGGCCGACTACCGCGACGCCCTCATTCAACGCTTCTCCAATCCTTACTTGAAACACAGCGTGCATCAAATTGCCACCGACAGCTCGCAAAAAATTCCACAGCGTTGGCCGCCTTCTGTGTTGGGGCAAATGAAGGCCCATGCTTCATTTGAACACCATGCACTGGCTGCGGCTGTTTTTTTGCGTTACACCTTGGGCATCGATGAACAGGGCAAGGCCTATGCGCTCAACGACCCCCAGGCCAACAGCCTGATGGCCATTGGCGCCAAACAAGCCACCGAGTCTGATGCCTGTGTGCGAGCCCTGCTGGCACGCGAAGATTTATGGGGCCAAGAACTGGCAAGCTCTGAAGCTTGGCTTGCGCGCGTCAGCTTTTGGCACGACCAAGTGGTACACCAAGGCGTTGATGCCACCGTCAAATACATCATTCAGCAAAACTTCTCATGAAAATTACTGCCGCCCGCGTCATTGTGTGTTGCCCAGGTCGCAATTTTGTCACCCTCAAAATTGAAACCGATGAAGGCCTCACAGGCGTTGGAGACGCCACACTCAACGGCCGCGAATTGTCGGTGGTGAGTTACTTAGAAGAGCACGTCATTCCGTGTTTGATAGGCCGAGACCCCCAGCAAATTGAAGACATCTGGCAGTACCTCTACAAAGGCGCATACTGGCGCAGAGGCCCCGTTACCATGACGGCCATTGCCGCAGTGGACACGGCGCTGTGGGACATCAAGGCCAAAATTGCAGGCCAACCACTTTATCAATTGCTAGGTGGCCGCAGCCGTACAGGCATCATGTCGTATGCCCATGCAACGGGTCGCGACACCGCCGAAACGGTGGACGAAGTATTGCGCTACAAAGAGATGGGTTACTTGGCCATTCGTGCACAAAGCGGCGTACCAGGTCTGAACAAAGTCTATGGCGTGAGTGGCAACGGCCGCATGTACGAGCCTGCAGATGGCCCCTTACCTGGCGAGCACGACTGGAGCACAGAGAAGTATTTGCGCCACACACCCAGCCTCTTTCAAGCGGTGCGCGAAGCCGTAGGCCCCGACACGCATTTGCTGCACGACGCGCACCATCGCCTCACACCCATTGAAGCGGGGCGCTTGGGCAAAGAATTGGAGCCCTTCCATTTGTTCTGGCTAGAAGACCCCACACCTGCCGAGAATCAAGAAGCCTTCAAGCTCATTCGGCATCACACCACCACACCTTTGGCGGTGGGCGAAATTTTCAACACTGTGTGGGACTGCAAAGATTTGATTGAGCAACAACTCATCGATTACATCCGCACCACCGTCACGCACGCGGGAGGCATCACGCATCTGCGCGTCATTGCCAATTTGGCCAGTTTGTACCAAGTGCGCACCGGCTCTCATGGCGCCACCGACTTGTCACCCGTTTGCATGGGCGCCGCATTGCACTTTGACACCTGGGTGCCCAACTTTGGCATTCAAGAACACATGGCGCACAGCGAAGAAATGCTGTCGGTGTTTCCGCACGACTGGCGCTTTGAAAAAGGCATGCTGTATTGCGGTGAGTCGCCTGGCCACGGCGTGGACATCGATGAAAAACTGGCGGCCAAGTATCCGTATCAGCGCGCTTATCTGCCCGTTAACCGACTGCAGCACGACGGCACGCTGTGGAGTTGGTGACTTAAAGAATACGCGCCAAGGAAGCCTGTAAATTCTCTGAAGGCAAACGCTTAAAGCCTGAACGCGCAAAGCGTTGCATGCGCCCCATCATGAAAGCCACCAACAACGAGGCGGTCACTTGCGCATCCACAGTAGGTGTATCGCTTTGAGGGCCGCCATCGCGCAAAGATTGCTTGAATGCACTTTCGAGTTTGTCAAACAACAAATTCATGCGCTCTTGTAATCGCTCGTTTTCAAACACCAGCGCATCGCCCGTCATGACGCGCGCCATGCCCGGGTTCTTCTCTGCAAATTGCAAAATGAGCCCCACGGTGCGCGCCACTTGCGCAGGACCTGCAGGTTCGCGGTCTGCAATTTGACGCACAAACGCAAACACCGACTGCTCGACAAAATCGATCAAGCCTTCAAACATTTGGGCTTTGCTGGCAAAGTGGCGGTACAAGGCGGCTTCACTCACGCCCAACTTGGCTGACAGTGCCGCTGTTGTGATGCGCTCGGCACCAGGCTGCTCCAGCATGCCCGCCAAAGTTTGCAAAATTTGCAAGCGACGCTCGCCGGGCTTGGGGCGCTTGCGTGTGGGCGTAGCGCCAGCCTCTTCGTTCTCAGGCATGTTGTCTTCGTGACTTGTCTCTGTGGTCATGAAATATTCCTTGCTCAGTGGCTGCGAATCATGGTGCCGAAGGCTTGATCGGTCAAAATTTCTAACAACATGGCGTGCGGTACGCGGCCATCGATGATGTGTACCGCATTCACGCCGCTCTTGGCAGCGTCCAAGGCGCCACTGATTTTGGGCAACATGCCGCCGCTGATGGTGCCATCGGCAAACAATTCGTCAATGCGGCGGGCGCTGAGGTCAGTCAACAAATTGCCAGCTTTGTCCAACACGCCGGGGGTGTTGGTCAGGAGGACCAATTTTTCTGCTTTCAAAACGCTGGCCAATTTGCCGGCCACCACATCGGCATTGATGTTGTAACTTTCGTTGTTTTCGCCAAAGCCTATGGGGCTGATGACGGGAATGAACGCATCGTCCTGCAAGGCTTTGACCACGCTTGGGTCAATCGATTCAATGTCGCCCACTTGGCCCACGTCGTATTCTTTGTCGGGATCGGCGTTGTCCACCATCTTCAATTTCTTGGCACGAATCAAACCACCGTCACGGCCTGTCAAGCCCACAGCCTTGCCGCCGGCTTGATTGATCAAGCCCACAATGTCTTGCTGTACTTCACCAGCCAAGACCCACTCCACCACTTCCATGGTTTCGGCGTCGGTCACGCGCATGCCTTGAATGAACTCACCTTTTTTGCCCAGGCGGTTCAGGGCCGTTTCAATTTGCGGACCACCACCATGCACCACCACTGGGTTCATGCCCACCAATTTCAGAAGCACCACATCTTCGGCAAAGTCGGCTTGCAAAGCGGGATCGGTCATGGCGTTGCCGCCGTATTTGATGACCAAGGTCTTGCCGTGAAACTTGCGGATGTAGGGCAAAGCCTGCGCCAAAATTTCTGCTTTGTCGCGCGGCGAAATGTGGGCCAATGAATCGTTGTCAGTCATGATGGTTCTTCAAATTAAAAACATGCAAGTCAGTACTTGCTCATGTGATGAAAGGCTGTCAGAGCCGTATTGTGAACACTTTTGAGGCGTTTGACACCCTGCGCGGGCGCAAGTTCACAAAATTTTTGAGAGCATGGCATCCACCCCAGTTTGCCAAGCTGGCAATTTGAGTTGGAGCGCATTTTCTAGCTGGCTGCAGTTGAGCCTTGAGTTCAGCGGGCGAGCCGCAGGTGTTGGAAACTCGGTGGTGGCCACTGCTGCCACTTCTTTCACGCTGTACTTCAAACTCGGCTTGAGGCTTTGTGCTTGCTGCAACACATACTTTGCATATGCGTGCCAGCTTGTTTCACCTGCTGCCGCCAGATGGTAAATGCCAGACAAATATTGATCACGCTGCAGACACAAAGCCGTGATGTCGGCCAACAAGGCAGCGCCAGTCGGAGCGCCAAACTGATCGTTGATGACGGCCATTTTTTCGCGCTCTTGCGCCAAACGCAGCATGGTTTTGGCAAAGTTGCCGCCTTCGGTGCCATACACCCAGCTGGTTCTGAAAATCACATGCTTCGCACCTTGCTTGGCAATGCCCTTTTCACCGGCCAGCTTGCTGTGCCCATACACATTGAGCGGCCCTGTGGCGTCAGACTCAAGCCAAGGTTTTTGACCCGCGCCATCAAACACGTAGTCGGTGGAAAAGTGCACCAGGTAAGCGCCAATGGCAGCACAGGCACGGGCCAAGACTTCTGGCGCCAGCGCATTGATCAAATTGGCTGTTGACTGATCTGATTCGGCTTTATCAACCGCCGTGTAAGCGGCAGCGTTGACCACCACGTCGGGGCGAAACACGCGCACGGTGTCTGCCAGGCCTTCCAAATTGCTCAGGTCGCCACAGTGCGATGGGCTGTTTCTGTCTAGGGCCAGCAATTCGCCCAATGGCGCCAAGCTGCGCTGCAGTTCCCAGCCAACTTGACCGTTTTTGCCCAGCAATAAAATTTTCATGCGGTGTATTGCTTAGAGACCCACTCGCGGTAGGCGCCGCTTTGCACGTGCGCCACCCATTCGGTGTTTTCCAAATACCAAGCCACCGTTTTGCGAATGCCAGTCTCAAAGGTTTCGGCGGGCTTCCAGCCCAATTCTTTTTCAAGTTTGCGGGCGTCAATGGCATAACGTCTGTCGTGACCAGGACGGTCTTTGACATACGTGATTTGCTGTGCGTAGCTGGCACCATCGGTGCGCGGACGCAACTCGTCTAGCAAGGCGCAGACTGTTTTCACAATCTCGATGTTGGGCTTCTCATTCCACCCGCCCACGTTGTAAGTCTCACCCAGTTGTCCGCCTTCCAACACTCGGCGAATGGCGCTGCAATGGTCTTTGACGTAAAGCCAATCGCGCACCTGCATGCCGTCACCGTACACCGGCAATGGCTTGCCCGCCAAGGCATTGACAATCATGAGCGGGATGAGCTTTTCGGGGAAATGCAAGGGGCCGTAGTTGTTGCTGCAATTGGTGGTGAGCACAGGCAGGCCGTAGGTGTGATGCCACGCACGAACCAAGTGATCACTGGCTGCCTTGCTGGCACTGTAGGGGCTATTGGGCTCGTAGGCATGCTGCTCGGTAAAAGCTGGATCTTGGGGCGCCAAACTGCCATACACCTCATCGGTTGAGACATGCAAGAAGCGGAATTGGCTTTGGGCACTGGCCTCCAAACTTTGCCAGTAGCCGCGCACCGACTCTAGCAAACGGAAGGTGCCCACAATGTTGGTTTCAATGAATTCGCCGGGGCCGTGAATGGAGCGATCGACGTGGCTCTCGGCTGCAAAATTCAAAACCGCTCTGGGTTGGTGCTCAGCCAAAAGCTGGGGCAACAAAGCAGAATCGCCAATGTCACCCTGCACAAACACGTGCTGAGGCTTGTTTTTCAAGGGTGCCAATGACTCCAAGTTGCCTGCGTAGGTCAGCTTGTCGAGATTCACAATCTTTTCGTCGGTATGGGCCACCCAGTCCAATACAAAGTTGGCGCCAATGAAGCCCGCACCACCGGTCACAAGAATTGTCATTTTTTCTTTCCAAAACTGTATTTTATAAGCATTGGCATGGCGTGCGGCAGCGGTTAAAGTGAGGCTTTGACGGTCCATCATTCGAAGTACGGAGTTTTCATGGCCACCACCCGCCCTCAAAAACCCACTCAAGGCGATGCAAGCCCTTCCAGCAAAGCAGACGCCAAGCACACGGCGGCCTCCAAAGACATTTGGCTGGCCGGCCTAGGCGCCATGGCACAAGCACAGGCACAAGCCCGTGCTCAGGGCAGCAAAGCCTTTGAAGCTTTGGTGGCCGAAGGCTTGGCTTTTCAGAAAAAGTCGCAAACCGTTGCCCAAGAAAAAATTCAAGAAGCCACAGCGCATTTCAACCAACTCACGCAAAATTTAGGCGCTGGTTTGGTTCAACCCGTTGGCGCCAAAGTAGATCGCTTAGAACACCTTTTTGAAGATCGCGTGGCTCGGGCGCTCAAAAGTTTGGGCTTGCCCACTGCCCAAGAAGTGGCCGAACTGCAAGATCGGGTGGCCGCTTTGGAGGCGGCCCTGGCAAAGGCGAAAGCCAAATCGCCCGCCAGAAAACGCGCCACCCCTGCCAAATAATTCATGGCCAAAAAAGCCCCCCGTCGCACCGCCGAGCGCATTGCCACAGTGTCTTTGGACCTGTTCAATCGCTATGGCGAACCCAATGTGTCGACCACCCTCATATCGTCCGAGCTCAACATCAGCCCGGGCAATTTGTACTATCACTTTCCCGCCAAAGACCAACTGGTCAGCCATTTGTTTGACAACTACAAAGAAGACATTCTGAAGCTGCTCGATGCCAGCCAAGACGTCAAAGACGTGGAAGACGCATGGTTTTTTCTGCACTCTTTGTTCGAGCTCATTTGGGCGCACCGATTTTTGTACCGAGACCTCAACGACTTGCTGTCTAAAAATCGGCATCTGGAAACCAACTTCAAGCAGGTGTTGGAAGTCAAAACCGCATCGCTTCACCAGTTGCTGCAAGCTTTGGCCAGGCAAGGCCACATTCGCAACGAGCCCGAAACTTTCAGCACCTTGTCGACCAGCATGTCGGTGGTGGTCACTTACTGGCTCAGTTATGAGTACGTGCGCAATCCACGCCATGCCATGGAGCCTGAAAGCGCAGGCGATGCCTTGGCCCGCGGTGCACGCCATGTGTTGTTGTTATTGGCACCCTACTTGGAAAACCCAAGCGAGAGGGCTCACTTGATGCAACTCACGCATGCTTATGCGTCAGAGGTGAATTAAAGTGAGTTAAACCAAGCGAATTAAACGAGTTAAACGAGTTAAGGAAAGCGAGTTTGCGCCAGCTTCAACAGGCCATCAAAAATAAGGCTGTCCACCAACTCAAATTGGATGGCCATGCTGGGAGCCATTTTCCAACCCGCACCACCGGTCATCACGCACTGCGGTTCTAGGCCGGTGTGTTGTTTTAAGTGCTGCACCATGCGCTCGCAAGCACCTGCAATGGCATAGGTGCCGCCACTGGTCAGCGCATCGCTGGTATTGGTTGGGAAGGGTCTGACTTCCCCGGTGGGAACATGCAATCCAGCCGTGCCCGACTCCAAGGCGCGCAACATGATGCCGTGGCCTGGCAAGATAAAGCCGCCTAAGAATTTTCCGTGCTGATCCAAGGCTTCCACCGTGACGGCGGTGCCCACCATGACCACCACCAGAGGCAGTGCTGGGCCTTTGGCCAACATGCGGTGGCGCGCACCGATCATGGCCACCCAACGGTCGGAACCGAGCCGCGTGGGATGGTCGTAACCATTGCTCACGCCAGCCTCTTGATTGGAAGACACCACCCATTGCGGCGCCACGTCCCAAAGTTCCATTTGTTCTTGCACGCGGCGCTTCACGGCATCGCCAGCGACCACACAGCCCAGCATGTGCTTGGGCGCAGGCAAGCCAGCCCAAGGCCCGTCGGCGAGGGTTTCGATGTTCTCTAAAAATTCCGCCCCTTGCACAAGCACATTGGCTTGGGTGTGCGGCCGATCGTAGAGTGCCCACTTCAAACGAGTGTTACCGACGTCGATTGCCAAGAATGTCATATGCTGATGATAATGACTTTTGATCTTGTTTGGCTTCAACGCGCGCAAGCAAAGCTCAGACTAGAGGCGCATCAGAATCGGGTGGCACTTTTGAATTGATTAATTCTGCCTCCAAGGCAGGCCGCGCATTCGCCATCCGCCTAACTTGCCGCGATGAGCATGGGCATCGGGGTCGCCTTCAAAGCCTTCCAATATATTGAACGCCTCAATGCCTAAAGAGGTGGCTCTTTGGGCGGCAGCAACAGATCGAACACCGCTGCGGCACAACAGCCGAATGCCTGCATCAAACTCTGGGTTGACGTCCACCACCGGCCATTGCTTCCAAGCCAGCGGTTTGGCTTCAGGCACAAAGCCAACCCAAGCGCGTTCTGCATCCGAGCGAACATCCACCAAGACAGCTTCACCCGACTGCACCCAATGCCAGGCCAGTTCAGGATAGACATCGCCGGCATAACCGTCTGCAGGCCGAATGGTTAGGACATCATTTCTCACAACTTCTCCTCCGGCATCTTGCCGTAATCCAGAATTTAAATTGGCGGGCACCGCTTCATCGATTCGCCGTGGTTTGGGCAAATTGAGGTTGTTCATGATGGCCACAAACTGCGCTTCGGTGTGACCCGCCACACGCACATTGTGTTTGATTTCATCACCAATACTTGAGTGCGTTTGCCCTTTGTAATCATGACCTGGCCACACCGTGGTGTCTTGCGGCAACTTGAACAAAATTTGCGTGAGGCTGTGATACAGCGCCTGCGCGCTGCCAGATTGAAAGTCGGTACGGCCACAGCCTCTAATGAGCAAGGTATCGCCTGTAAAGACATGCCCACCTTCGTTGGCAGCCAGATAAAAACTCATGCTGCCGGCGGTGTGGCCAGGGGTGTGCAAGGCCTTCAGCGCAAAGGCGCCAAACGGAATAATTTGACCATCGACCAGTTGAACTGAAGCCGTGCCAATGTTGCAGCCTTCAGGCGCTGCCGTTTTCAAACCCAAGTGTTCGGCCAGCAAACCTGCGCTTGTGATGTGATCTGCATGCGCATGTGTTTCCAAAGCCCATCGGACTTTGAGGCCCTTGTCTTGAATGAGTTGTTGGTCGCGTTGAATTTGCTCGTCGACCGGATCGATGATGACCGCATCCAGCGAGTGGGGGTCATAAACCAAATAGGTGTAGGTGCTGGACTGGGTGTCAAACAGTTGAATGACTTGAGCTTGAGCTTGAGCTTGAGCTTGAGCTTGTGAAGTGTTCATTTCAGACTTCAGGCAAATTTGGTGAGCATTTCAGCCACATGCTCAGCCGATTGGTCGCCTTGCTCAATCATGCAACCCACCATGGAGAAAAAAGCTTTGTCCAAAGCTTTGCGAGAAGCCGCCATTTGCTGGGCCACTTTTTCGCAGTCGGCGTCGCCGTCTATGAGCTTTTGCAAACCTCGAATTTGGCCTTCAATGCGGGCCAAACGAGCACAAAGGGCTTTCTTTTTTTCAGGATCGGCGATGCGGCTCATGGGAATCTTTCTAAATGAGATCAAATTATGATAACTTTTGCCAGCTTTTTTGAAACCCTTTTCGGAAACACTGCTTGATGCTTGTCAATTTACACCCCTATTTCGTAGCCGGTCTCGGCGGTATTCTCATTGGTTTGGCCAGTTGGCTGCTTTGGTGGGGCCTTGGCCGCATTGC
>JAJTGB010000002.1 GCA_021298995.1 Comamonadaceae bacterium
ATTCGGAGTTGCAATGGTGCGGCCAAGTTCCCTCGAATGTCATGTCAATTTACTGGGTCATCGCATATTTCTTGGTGCTCGCCCTCACCTTGATTTACAAGACCCCCATTGTTCGGGGGCCTTGGCTTTTTTTACTCCGTTCTTTTTTCCCCAACTGGAAGTTTTTTCATACGGTGGGGTATGTGCCCCATCTGTATGCGCGCGCCTCACAAGTGAGCGCAAACGGTGAACACACCTGGACCGCGTGGGAGCATCTTTACCCGCGTACCTCGCCCAGTTTTTGGCAACTTTTTCACAATCCCCATACCAATTTGGGTTTGGCGCAACAAAATTTGATTGACCACTTCTGGGCCGACTTGAACGATGCGCCAGATGGCTCCGATCCTCGCAGCTTGGTCACTTACCAAATGGTGGCGCACTTCGTTCAAGGCGTTTTAAAAAACAAACACCCTCAGCATTCGCACAGCCAATTTGAGCTGCGCATGCTGCTGGACAACACCACAGGAACTGTTCACACCCACGTCATGATGACTTCGCCGGTCGAGGTGCTGTCGTGACACTCGACTGGACAATCCCGTTTGTTCTAAGCACACCCTGGGCCATTCGTGCCATCGAGCTGCTGTTTGCTTTGTCTGCCGGCATTCAAACCCTGGAGTATTGGCGCATGCAAACCGCCATGCAAGGCAAGGGACTCTGGGTTTGGTCAATACAGCGTCAAGATATTCCCACAGCTTGGGTACGCGAGGTCTTAGACAAGCTATTCACACCAACCATGTTCAGAGTTTTGCTGCTAACCAGGCTGCTGGCATTGTTGAGCTTGCTTATGCAGGGCGGCAATTTATTGAACATTGGTTTTTTATTCGTGAGCAATTTGGCGGTACTCATTCGATGGCGTGGCGCCTTCAATGGCGGTAGCGATTTCATGAGTTTGGTGGTGATCACGGGCCTCTTAATAGCTCAAGTGGCCAGTTGCTTCACGGACACGGAAATGGCTTGGCGCGCTGGATTTTGGTACATCACCATCCAGTCCATGACGTCTTATTTCATGTCAGGCTCGGTCAAATTGCTGCAACCCGAATGGCGCAATGGCAGTGCCATGACCATCTTTTTAAACGCTGCCATTCATGGCCCTCTCCCTTCGGGGCATTGGCTGCGCAAGCCTTGGCTGGCCACCTCAGGCTCTTGGGCGTTTATAGTGTGGGAGTGTGCAGCGCCGCTTGCCTTGCTAGACGCCCGTTTGGCCTTGATTTTTTGCTTGATTGCTGCGCTGTTTCATTTTTTGGTCTTTTGGTTTTTTGGTTTGAACCGGTTTTTCTGGGCATGGGTAGCCACATTCCCTGCCATCGTTTGGTGCTCCGGTCAAATTTAACAAGGCCATCCCTTTTGACAAGCTATTCGCAATGACAAACAACTCACACCCACTCGAACCAATCGCTCGACACAGCATTGGTCCATGACGCTGTTTCAGCATGATGGCCAAATAGCCACCACAGCCAGCGCTGTGTTTGCCATTCGCCGTGAAACCTGGCAATCGACAGAATTGAGTTTTCCCGACAAAAAACCAGCTTTGACATTGGTAAGGGCGGACACATCCAAGGCCCCCGAATGGACTCGGCGGTATGACATGCGCCCCCTCAAAGGCCTCATGATTGATGGCCAACAGCCTGACCATGCGCCCGATGCCGTCACAGAGTTTTGGATTCAAGATGATCCGCCGCGGCCGCTCGATTTTTTATCACTCACCGCCATCTGCGACTCATTTGTGCCCCGAATCTTTGTGCGCAAAATGGGCAGGTACCCTGCAGGTACCATTTCACTCACCACGTACTTTCATGCAGACACCGCCTTGCTCAGCACCCAAGGCACACCTCACGTTTTGGGGCTGGCACGGGCTACCCGATTTGGCTTGGGCTACCATGACCAGTCGGCTGAAATATGGAGCGACCAGCAACAGCTGCTGGCCACCAGCCACCAAGTGGTTTATTTCAAGGCTTGAAAAAACCCAAGCGATGCGGCCAATTGACCGCCCGCCTCGACCGAAATAGCGCAGTATTTGAATTCTGGTATTTTTCCAAACGGATCGAGTGCGGCATTGGTCAACAAGTTGGCTGCCGCTTCGTAATAGGCAAAAGGCATGAATACTGCACCCTGGGGTGTGCCATCATCGCGCCTCACCGCCAAACTCACTTCGCCTCGGCGCGATTTGAGGGTAATGACATCGCCCGCACTGACACCCAAGGCCACTAAATCGGCACCACACATCGATGCTGTTGCTTCGGGTTCAATGGCATCCAGCACCTTGGCACGCCTGGTCATGCTGCCGGTGTGCCAATGCTCTAGCTGCCTGCCAGTAATGAGCACAAAGGGGAACTGAGCATCAGGCCGCTCGTTGGCTGAAATGATGTCTGCAGGAACCAAATTGACACGGCCATCGGCAGTTGCAAATTGTTCTTTGAACACCGTGGGCTCACCAGGGTCCTCTTCTGTGAGGCATGGATACGTGACGCTAGACTCGCGCACCAAGCGATCCCATGAAATGCCGCTGATCACCTCGTGCATGGCTTGGCGCATTTCTTCGTAAACCGCGGCCACCCCATGGTGCTCGCCTGCATACTGCCAATTCAAACCCATGCCTTTGGCAATTTGCTGAATGATCCACAAATCGGCTTTGGCTTGTCCGGGTGCTTCTACAGCCTGTCGCCCCATTTGCACCATGCGGTCGGTGTTGGTCACTGTGCCTGTTTTTTCAGGCCATGCTGTTGCTGGCAAAACCACATCGGCCAACCACGCCGTTTCTGTCATGAAGATATCTTGCACCACCAAGTGCTCCAGTGAAGCCAGCGCATGGCGTGCATGGTTCAAATCAGGATCGCTCATGGCGGGGTTCTCACCCATGATGTACATCCCGCGCACTTTGTGCGGATCGGCGTCATCGGCCAAGGCCTTTTGCATGATTTCAACCACGGTGTACCCGGGCTGCTTGTCGAGGGGTGAGTTCCAAAAATTTTCAAACCAATCATGCGCGTCTGGGTTGCTAACGCGTTGATAGTTGGGGTACATCATGGGAATGAGACCCGCATCGCTGGCACCCTGCACATTGTTTTGGCCCCGCAGTGGATGCAGGCCAGAGCCAGGTTTACCAATTTGTCCGGTGACCGTCACCAGGGCAATGAGGCAACGTGCATTGTCTGTGCCGTGCACGTGCTGGCTGATGCCCATGCCCCAAAGAACCATGGCCGATTTGCTGCGAGCAAATTCCCGCGCCACTTCCCGCAGGGTTTCAGCAGGGATGCCGCAAATGGGCGCCATGGCTTCAGGACTGTAGCCTTGAATGTTTTGCTTCAGCGCTTCGTAGTTGTTGGCGCGCGTTTGAATAAACTCTTGATCGGCCAAGCCCTCTTCAATCACGGTATAGATGAGGGCATTGAGCATGGCCACATCGGTATCGGGCTTGAATTGCAAGTTGCGCCAAGCATGCTTGCCAATGTCAGTGATGCGAGGATCGGCCAACACTATTTTGGCGCCGTGCTTGGCAGCGTTTTTCATCCACGTAGCCGCTACGGGGTGGTTGGCCGTGGGGTTGGAGCCAATGATAAAAATGAGGCCTGCGTGTTCAACATCGTTCACCTGATTGCTCACAGCCGCCGAGCCCACGCCCTCGAGTAGCGCAGAAACACTGGAGGCATGGCACAAGCGAGTGCAATGATCGACATTGTTGGATCCAAATCCGGTGCGAACCAACTTTTGAAACAGGTAGGCTTCTTCGTTGCTGCCTTTGGCAGAGCCAAAGCCTGCCAAGGATTTAGGGCCATGCGTATCACGCAGCTGCTTTAACTTGCCCGCGCCTAGGGCCAATGCTTCGTCCCAAGTGGCTTCTCTGAACACAGAAGACCAATCTGCTGCATTGCGATTCAATGAGCCAATTAACGCCGGATCTTTGGCCATGCCCGCTTTGCGAATGAGCGGCACCGTGAGACGTTGTGGGTGCTGAATGTAGTCAAAGCCAAACCGACCCTTGACACACAAACGCTGGTGATTGGCCGGACCATCGCGCCCCTCCACGCTCACTATTTTGTTGTCTTTCACGTTGTAGGTGAGCAAACAACCCACACCACAAAATGGACACACAGAATCGACCTTTTTGTCGACCACTTGCGATCCCATTTGCGTCTTGGGCATGAGAGCGCCTGTTGGGCAGGCCTGCACGCATTCGCCGCAGGCCACACAACTGCTGCTGCCCATGCTGTCTTCAAGGTCAAACACAATTTGGCTGCTGGCACCGCGGTGCGCATAACCAATGACGTCGTTCACCTGCTCTTCGCGGCAAGCGCGCACACATCGGTTGCACTGAATACAGGCATCGAGATTGACTGCCATGGCCGGATGCGACACATCACACGCAGGCAACTCTCGGCGCAAACTCTTTAACTCTGGTCGTACGGTCACATTCAATTTGTGGGCCCAGTCACTCAGCTCGCCATGCTGCCCCTGCTCTGTCCATTTGTAGCCCTCATCGGGCATGTCAGACAACAACAACTCAAGCACCATCTCTTGGCTTTTCTGAGCGCGCAAACTTTGGCTCAAAACTTCTAGCCCTGGCGCAACGTTGCGACAGCAACTGGGAGCCAGCGTTCTCTCGCCTTTGATTTCCACCACACACGCGCGGCAGTTGCCATCTGCGCGCATGCCTTCTTTGTAGCAAAGGTGCGGAATGTCAACGCCATGGCGCTTGGCCGCATTGAGGATGGACTCACCTTCAAAGCCCATCACAGTTTGATCGTTGAGCTTGAATTCAATTTTTTGGGGGGCCATTAATTTTGGCGACAAAGGGGCATTCATTCAAATGACCTCTTGTGGAAAATACTTTTGAACACAGCGCACTGGGTTGGGCGCTGCTTGACCCAGGCCACAAATGGAAGCATCGATCATCACTTGGTTCAGATCTTCTAGGGTGCCAAGGTCCCACACCGGTGCTTGCATCAGTTGCACTGCTTTGGCGGTTCCCACACGACACGGGGTGCACTGCCCGCAGCTTTCATGCTCAAAAAACTTCATCATGTTGAGTGCGGCATGGCGCGCTGAATCTTGCTGGCCCAACACAATCACAGCAGCCGAGCCAATGAAGCAGCCATAGGGTTGAAGGGTGTCAAAGTCGAGTGGAATGTCTTGAAGCGATGCCGGCAAAATACCGCCTGACGCACCGCCAGGCAAATATGCATAAAGAGTGTGACCGTCTTGCATGCCACCACAATACTCGTCAATGAGCTCGGCCACGGTAATGCCAGCCGGTGCCAATTTGACACCTGGTTTTTTGACGCGACCACTCACGCTGAAACTGCGCAAACCCTGGCGATTGTGGCGACCAAAGCCAGAGAACCATTGGGGCCCCTTGGTCACAATATCGCGCACCCAATAAAGCGTTTCAAAGTTGTGTTCCAAAGTGGGCCGGCCAAACAAACCCACTTGGGCAATGTAAGGTGGGCGCATGCGCGGCTCACCCCGCTTGCCCTCAATGCTTTCAATCATGGCCGATTCTTCACCGCAAATGTAGGCACCTGCACCGCGGCGAAGTTCAATAAGAGGCAACTCCACCGGTGGGTTGGCTTGGAGCTTTTCTAGTTCTTGGCTTAAAACTTGACGGCAGGCATGATATTCATCGCGCAAGTAAATGTAGATGGCCTCAATGCCCACCACATGGGCGGCCACCAGCATGCCTTCTAAAAAGCGGTGAGGATCGCGCTCCAAATACGTTCTGTCTTTGAAGGTACCGGGCTCGCCTTCGTCAATGTTGACAGCCATGAGCCTAGGCGCCGCTTGTTCACGCACAATGCGCCACTTGCGCCCTGCTGGAAAACCAGCGCCACCCAAGCCACGCAAACCAGAATCTTCCATGGCTTTGAGAACGGCTTGCGCGTCGAGCTTGCCGCTAACCAGGTCCTTAAGCGTGGCATAACCGCCATCGGCCACGTAGGCCGCCAAGTCGATGTAGTCAGGCGCCACGGGCTGAAAGCTTTGCGACTGCACAGCTTGCATGACTTTTTCTGAAGTGGCATGCCCAATTTCATGTTGGTGAACCACCGCCACAGGCGCTTGCTCGCATCGTCCCACGCATGGCGCGGCAACCACGTTGATGTTGTCTGTACCCAGCGATGCTTTGAGTTGCCTCAGCAGAGTCGATGCGCCAGCCATGTCACAACTGAGGCCATCGCACACGCGCAGGGTGAAACGAGGCGATTCTTGTCCTTCGCCAATGATTTCAAAGTGGTGATAAAAAGTAGCCACCTCATACACTTCCGCCATGGCCAGGTTCATGAGTTTGGCCAAGGCCACCAAGTGGCGCTCGTGCAATCCTCTAAATTTATCGTTGATTTTGTGAAGATGCTCTATGAGCAAATCGCGGCGTTGTTGCAAGACTTTGTCATCCATTTGCAACAAGGCAAGCACTTCACGCAGCGAAGCATCATCTGCTTGACGCCCTTTGAGTTGGCTCTTTTGACGGATCTTCATGCTCATGTCTTCGACACTGGCAAAAGCAACGACAGAAAGTGATTTAGATTTTTGGGTGTCCATGCAGGTGAGATTTTATTTGTTCATCTGATTTAAATATTAGAGTAAGCCAATTCTTTTGGAGTTAGCTTTGAAAAACCTTCAAAATGTCCTTTTTGTGCCTCATGCCATGTTTCAAATCACCCTGATCTCGTGTAACCTCACGTTCTTGTTTTAAGAGAGATTGTCATGTCAGACACGCTTTACATTCCCCCCAAAGTTTGGACTTGGACCAAAGCCAATGGCGGTCGATTTGCCAATATCAATCGACCTGTTTCAGGACCTACCCACGAGCTAGAACTGCCTCGAGGCAAACACCCCCTTCAACTTTATTCCTTGGGCACACCCAATGGCATCAAAGTGACGGTCATGCTCGAAGAGTTGTTGGCATTGGGCCATCAAGGCGCCGAATACGACGCATGGCTCATTCGCATCAATGAAGGCATGCAATTTAGCAGCGGCTTTGTGGGCGTCAATCCCAACTCCAAAATTCCAGCCTTGATGGACTACAGCACGCCACAGCCCCAACGTGTCTTTGAATCAGGATCCATCCTGTTTTATTTGGCTGAAAAATTCAAAGCCTTTTTGCCCACCGACATTGCCAAACGCACCGAGTGCATGTCTTGGCTCATGTGGCAAATGGGAAGCGCCCCTTATTTGGGTGGTGGCTTTGGCCACTTTTACGCTTATGCGCCTACCAAAATTGAATACGCCATTGATCGCTTTGCCATGGAAGTGAAGCGCGAGCTCGATGTCTTGAATCAAAGACTCGCCCAAAACCGATTTGTAGGCGGTGATGATTACACCATTGCAGACATGGCCATTTGGCCTTGGTATGGCAGCTTGGCCAAAGGCGAACGCTATGAATCAGGGGAGTTTTTGCAAGTTCACGAATACACCCATGTGATTCGCTGGGCCGACGAAATTGAGGCGCGCCCTGCTGTTCAACGAGGCCGCATGGTCAATCGGGTCATGGGGCCCTTGAGCATGCAGCTGCACGAACGCCATGATGCCAGCGACTTTGACTTGCGCACGCAAGACAAACTTCAGAAAACAGATTGACGCATGAACAAAGCGAAGCGCTGAGTCAGTGCTTTGCTACGGGTTCATCTTCCGTGTAGATTTTCCCGCCCTTCTTCAAGGCAGAAAATTCGCGCTTTGACTGAAATAGAGGAAAGAACATTTGGTGGTACCAGTGTTCTTGTCCAAACAGCTGATCGTCTTTCAAACCCACTTGCTTGGGATACTTGCGCGTGATGTGCGCAGAGCCAAAAATGATGTCCCAAATGAACAAGAGGTTGCCAAAGTTGCCCTTGTAATGTCCCACCCCATCTTTTTGCGTAATGGCATGGTGCGCCCAATGGGTGGCGGGGGTTGAGATGGTTCGCTCCAGAACCCACATGAGCGGACGCAGCGCGCGAATTTTGTAAATCGGCTCGTCCCAACGCCAAGCGCAGTGGGCACCCATGATCACGCTGAGCTTGACCACCACATACAAGGCATACACCATGCCACTGACACCCATGTAAAGCAAAGCGCCTGCAAACCACAGGCCGGGCATCATGAGGTAGTAAAAGAAATTATTGCGGTAAGTAATGCGAATGCTCATGTAAGCCGCGGAGTGATGCGCGCGGTGCAAAGGCCAAAGCAGAGGCGAGTGCGACAAGCGATGCCACCAGTATTGCGTGAGGTCGTCGCACAACAGCAATATACCCACCATGGCCCACCATGGCCAATCTGTGAGCACGTCTTTGTACTCTGGCGCCAACCAAGCGCCTAATTTGGCCGTCGTGAGCATGGCCAAGGGCTGGGTGATGGCCACCAAGCTCAAAAACATGAACAGTTCTAACTTGGTATCGTTGGCAGTGGCCGTGACGGTGTTTTGATAGCGGCGGCTGATCAGTTCCATGGCCGCAAATCCCAGAATCATGCTGAGCACCAGGATGTTCTGAATTTGCGTGGCGGTCATTTGAAATTAACCCAGTTGAGCCAAAGCGGCCTGCAAACCAGCCAAACCACCCACCCGCTGATCGTTGATGAAAACTTGCGGCATTTGACGCACAGCTGGCCCACACTTTTCATAAAAAGCCATGCGCTCTGCTTCGTCGTCAATTTTGATTTCTTCGTAAGCCAAAGATTTGGATTTGAGAATCATTTTGACTGACTCGCATTGGGGGCAAGCCGATTTCGAATAGACAACAATTTTGAGGCTCATAGGCTTGGCAGGGTATAACAAAGAATGGGGTGCAGAGTGAAATTCTAAGTGAGCAAGCTACTTTTCTTCAAAAGATGGCTTTTCTTACAATTTTGGCCTAGCACAGCCCTTGATTTAAATCATATGATAACCATTTGAACAGGTAGATACTGACCCTAAGCCGCCCTGAGATTCCCTCGGCGGCCACTCAAATGGAGCTCAAAATGACACAGGTTTTTCAAGTAGAAGTAGAGAACATCAAGTGCGGTGGCTGCGAAAACTCCATCGTGAAGGGCATCCACAGTGTTGCCAAAGTGACTGACTTGGTCATTGACCGCGAAAAGCAGCTGGTGAGCTTTTCTGGGGAAGAGTCCATCAAGCAACTCGTCATCGACAAGCTCAAATCGATGGGCTACCCCGAAAAAGGCTCCGTTTCGGGGCTTGAAGCGGGCATTACCAATGCCAAGTCATTTGTCAGTTGCGCAATTGGCCGCATCACTTAATTCTGCATCACCACTTCTAAGCATGCATTGAGTTTGTGGGCATGTGTGTGTATGGTTGTGTTCAAGGCATGCCACACAAAACAGAAACAAGCTCTCTGGCACCCTTCTGGGTCAATTCCCGCCCACGCCACACCGTGTGGGCATCCGATCGCACCATCACCAATGCGTGTTGGTATTCTGGCGGCACATGGACGGTGTCAGGCACTTCCAACACTTTCAAGGGCATACCCGCCAAGGCGGCGGCTTCGGTCAAGCAAGCAACTGAGGTTTCGTGGCCGGGCTTGAAACACAGCAAGGTATAGGCCTTGCCCAATTCATCGTAAAGCGAGCGCCCCTCGGCCAGCCAGAAGTGCGGTGCCCTGCAGCCCGGCACCGTGGAAGCCGTAAAACCACCCATGCTGTAGTCGGGTGCTTTTTCTTCGTCATAAACCATCACTGGCGATTGGTCGTAAAAGTATCCAAAGTTCAAGCCTGCGCAGCAATACTGCTGAACATTCAAATCGTAAAGGTCTTGACCAAACGCAGCTCTGGCGGCTGCGCCCTCGGGCGAGCTGTCTTCCAAATTGGGCGGAATGTCTCGCCGCCGTTGGCTCATGGCATGCGCATGATCCATGGCAAACCTGGATACTTGTTCGGTAATGGGATGCCGTTCTTTTTCGTAGGCAAGCAAAGCTTGCGGCGATGCCCATGACTCGATTTGCGCAGACAAATGCCACGCCAGGTTGGCGGCATCTGCCAGCCCCGCATTCATGCCATAGCCGGCATAAGGCACCCACAAGTGCGCAGCGTCACCTGCGACAAACACCCGCCCTTGCTGCAATTTGTCGCTCACCAATCGTCGGCCAAACCAATCTTCTTTGCTCATCACTTCATAGTCGAAGTCCTGGCCAACGCCAAGGATGGTGCGAATGGCCCAATCGCGATCAACCGACTCAAAGTCGGCCTCGTGCTCGCGCAGGTAGTTGTGAATGAGCCAAATTTCTTGGCCATCGATGGCGTAGATGTTGCCGCTGCGCCGAGGATTGACCGTGAACATGGCCCAGGCCGGCGGTGCTTTCATATGCGCTATCAATTGGGGAGCACGAATGCAGGTGCTCTGCACGCGTTGCACCACCTCATCACCCACCAGCTTGGCACCCATGCCTTTTCGGACCATTGAACGGCCACCATCACAGCCCACCATGTAAGCGGCGGTCAAGTTGAATGTCGGGGATCCGGGTGAGTCTAGGTTTTGAATTTGCGCAGCAACCTGATGTTCGTCTTGCGTGAAAGACACCACTTGGTGTCTGAACAAACAAGTGATCAGGCTTTGTTTTTGTACATGCCTTCTTAAGATGGGCTCAATGTACCTTTGGTTAATTCTGTGCGGTGGCTCAGGTGTTGGCCAATGGCCATCTGGCCCCGAGTGATCGGTCAGTCGGGTGTTTCTGCCAGGGATGTGAATTCTGGCAATCTCTTGTCCCAAGGTACTGGTTCGGTAAGACACATCGTGGGGATAGTTGTCTGGCAAACCAGCTGCACGCAAGTCTTGAGAAATGCCCAGTGATCTGAAAAGCTCCATGCTTCTGGCAGAGATGTGGTTGCACTTCACATCGGGCAAGGTCTCGGCTGTGCGCAATTCCACCAAGTAGCTGGCAATGCCGCGCTGGGCCAAGCAAAGCGCCATGGTCATGCCGACAGGACCCCCGCCCACAATTAGAACCGGCGTATCCAAGGGGTGTTTATCAGTCATAAGTCGATTTTCAAGGCGTCGTATTCAAACAACCAATCGTAGCGCCTTCTGACTTTTTCTGGCTCCCATTCAGAGCTCACATAGTCCACCGCTTTGGCGGCGTCGGAGAGTTGAGGGTTGTGAAAGCGTTTGGCGTTGTCGCTAGATCGGTTCACGATGTCGGCAGAGCGCTGCCAACGCAATTTTTCAAATTGGGCAAATGCTTTTTCGGCTGTGTCTTGAGCGCTCATACAGCGTGCCATGACAGCCGCATCTTCAATGGCCATGTTGGCCCCTTGCGCTAAAAAAGGCAAGGTGGGATGCGCTGAATCGCCCACCAAACAAATAGCCCCTTGGGCCCAGCCTTTTTGAGGTGAGCGGCCAAGCAAAGCCCACTTGAATGGCTGCTCAATTTTGCGCATCAACTCGCCCACATCGGCGTGCCAGTGACCAAAGTCTTGAAGCAATTCTTCGTGAGTTCCCTGCTCTGTCCAAGATTCACCGCGCCAGCCATCTTTCTCAATGATGCCCACCACATTCATGAGCTGACCACCCCGCACAGGGTATGTGATGACATGCGCACCCGGCCCCACCCAATTGGTGCCCACTTGCGCCTGCAAATGTGCCGAAATGGTATGCACAGGAACCAGGCCGCGCCAAGCCAACAGACCGGTAAATTGGGCCTTGTCTTCGCCCAACAATTTCTCGCGCAAAATGGAATGGACGCCATCGGCTGCAATCAATCCATAGGCCTTGTGTTGGCTGCCATCTTGCAACTCAAAGCTGGCGCCATCGGAGCTGCTTTTCGCAGAGACTACTCTGGCATTGAGCCTCACAGGCGCATCAGATCTGGCGTTGAATGCTGCCAACAAAACCTTGTGCAAATCGCCCCTGTGCACCATCCAATAGGGTGCACCAAAACGCGACAAGCAATCATCGCCAAGGTCAAACAACTTCCAGCGCTGACCCGTGTTCCACATTCGAATTTCTTTACCCTGAGCTTGGCACACCACGGCTTTCAAGGCAGGCTCTAAGCCCAAGCTTTGAAGCACGCGGGTGCCGTTGGGAGAAATTTGCAAGCCCGCACCCACCTCCCCCAATTGGGAGGCCTGCTCAAACACATCAACCTTCCAGCCTTGTTGCAACAAGGACAATGCCGTTGCCAAGCCTGCGATACCCGCGCCAGCAATGGCAATTCTTTTTTCAATCATTCAGCTTTGATGTTGTTGTCTTTGGCCACTTGCGTCCAAAGTTGAATTTCTTGCGAAATGGTTTTTGCAAAATCGGCAGAAGTTCCGCCAACGGGCCGGATGTCCAACTTGGCCATGCGCTCTTGCACATCGGGCAAGGCCATGATGCGTGCCACTTCCTCTTGCAAACGCTTCACGATGGGCGCTGGCGTTCCCGCGGGTGCCAACAAGCCACTCCAAAAGTTAACCGCAACATCAATGCCCTGCTCTTTCAAAGTGGGCACTTGGGGGTAGGCTGCAAGTCGCTGCTCAGAGGTCACGCCCAAGGCACGCAATTTGCCAGATTTAAGCAAAGCGGCAATGGGGCCAGAGTCAATCAGGGTCATTTGTACTTCTTGGGTGAGCACCGCATTGATAGAAGGGGCGCTGCCTTGATAAGGCACATTCAGGGCCCTCAAACCCGTCTTGGCCTTGACCAACTCCATGACCAACTGGAAGGATGCGGATGGGTATGAGTAGTTGAACTTGCCTGGATTGGCTTTGCTCATGTTCACCAACTCGTTAAATGTTTTGGCTGGCGATGCTTCATTGACAGCCAAAATCATGGGGAACGAGCCTGCCAACGAAATGGGCGTCAAATCTGTGACGGGGTTGTATGCCAACTTGGCCACCAACGCAGGATTGAAAACAATGGGACCACTGGCGGCCATAAGCAAGGTATAGCCGTCTGGCGCAGATTTCACCACCAACTCAGTACCCACTGCAGCGCCAGCACCTGGTTTGTTTTCAACCACCACCGGCTGACCCAAGGCAGGCGCTAATTTTTCAGCCAATACGCGCGCCAAAATATCATTGGCGCCACCAGGTGCGTAAGGCACCACAATGCGAACCGCCTTGTTGGGCCAAGCGCTTTGCGCTTGAGCCACACCACACACACTGGCCATCATGAGCACGGCCATGCCCACCAGGGTCTTGCGTTTGTGGGCAAAAAGATTTGAGTTTTTCATAGGTGTCTCCTGTTGATCTGATTCAAGGGTGATGTTGAGATGGAAAAAATGGGCAGTTGTTTTAGAGCGGCGTGATGCGAACATGCAGCAGTGCGCTCTGACCTGCATCCAAGGCCGCCAAACAGCGTGCAATGGCAGCATCGGTTTGTGAAGGCTCCACCAGTCTTTCGCCATGAGCGCCCGCTGCTTCGGCAATGGCCGCAAAGTCGGTGCCGTACCCCAAGTCGGACGCAAACTGATTGCTGCTCTTGGCCTCGCCTTGCGGGTACATGCGCAGGGTTGACTCCTTCACAGCCGACCAACCCCCATTGTCCAAAAGCACCGTCAAGATGGGCAAGTTGTATTGACCAGCAACCGCATACACAGAACTTGGATTGCTGAAGTAAAAAGAGCCATCGCCCACAAAATGAATGACACGGCTTTGGGCTTGCGCCAACTTGATACCCAGGGCGGTGCCTGCAGAAAAGCCCAGCCCGCCGCCCGACAAGCCCATCAAAGTACCAGGGAGCTCACGCGGAATTTGCTCAAACACCGCCATGGTGTTGCGAATTGCTTCGTTCAAGACAACGTCTTCCGAGCGAATTTGCTGGCCAATGGCGCCACACAGAAAATGCGGGTTGATGGCATTGAGCTTGCCTGGCTCCTTGGCCATGACGGCTGCTCTTTGTTGATTTTTCTCGTGCTCTGCTTTGATAAGCAAACTGCGTTGATTGGCCTTGGCCTTGAACGCAGGCGTTGCAGTTTGTTCGATGAGGTCGATCAACTGCGTGAGCAGTCGAACGCTGTCGCCCTCAATACGCGCATTCAACGGAAAGCCCCACATGGGAATGTCTCGCTTGATGGCATCGACATCCATCTGGGCCCAGTAAGCCTTGGGATTGACGCGCGTCGTTTTGGGAATCCAGGGCACATCGACATCCAGCATCAAACCAAAATCGGCTTGCTCTGTGAAAGCAGCAGGGTTGTAGCCCGCAAAATAGGGCGAATTGCGCCGGATGTTCAAGTAGATTGAATTGAATTCACAAACGCGCATGCCACACAAGCTGGCCAGCTTTTCAATCAAGGCAGGCGCCGCATGGTTTCGGCCAGCATAGGCGGTGACCAACATGGGGTTTTCAGCGGCCATGAGTTTGGCTGCAATCTGCTCAATGGCGGCTGTATCAGCGCCTTGCGCCTTAACGGGCAAGTGATTTTGCTGGCCATACGCACCCATGCTTTGAGCATCGACAGGCGCAGCCAACACCTCTCTGGGCAAGGTGAGGTAAACCGGCCCTGTGGGGTCACTTTGCATCACAGCGCCCGCCCTAGAGATCACTTCGTGCGCCATGGAGGGCCATGCCAAGTTGTATTCCCACTTCACGTAAGGCCGAACCACACTGGCCTGATCGAAAGGCTCTTGGATGAAATGCACATAGGTGTCGCGCCCACCGGTGGCGCTGTCAAAGGTGCTCATGGGTGCGCGGCCTGCAATCAACAACACGGGAATGCGAGTGCGACACAAATTGTGCAAGCCCATGGCTGCATTGGCGGTGCCTGCATCAACGTGCACCAACACCGCTTGGCCTCGCCCTGTTGCCACGGCATAGCCCCCGGCCATGTGAACAGCGGTATTTTCATGGGGGCACAAAATGACTTTTGGAAATTCGCGTCCTTGTTCACGCCAATGAGCCATCTCCTCAATGAGTGGCGCGTGATCGGTACCTAAATTGCAAAACAAATACTCAATGCCAAGATCGACCAAGCCTTGGAGCAAGTCATGGGAAGCGGTGCGGGTGTAGTTTTCTGACATTGTTATTTGGTGAGTAGGCCAGCAGACTTGACCACTGGCAGCATGGCTTTGAGTTCAGTCTCAATTCTTTGACGAACAACTTCTGAGCCGCCACTGTCACTCTCATGGCCCAACTTGCTAAAGGCCTCTTTTGTGCTGGGCATGTCCAGAAACTTTTTGAGCTCTTGGCTCACCCGATTCACAATGCTTGCAGGCGTTTTGGCAGGTGCGTAAAGCGCTAACCAAATTTCAAATTCTGTACCCGGAAAACCTGCCTCTGCCAAGGTAGGCACCTCAGGCATAAATCGCGACCGCTGCGCTGAAGCCACTGCCAAGGCTTTCAGAGTGCCTGCTTGAATTTGACCTCGCACAGGCGCAAGATCTGCCATGACCATCACCACTCGACCTGTGACCAAATCGGAGATGGCAGGCGGAAAGCCTTGATAAGGGACATGGATCATGTCAACGCCAGCACTTTGTGTGAGCATGGCCGTTCCTACATGGCCCATAGAGCCGACGCCATTGCTGGCGTAAGGAAGTCTGCCCGGTTTTGATTTGGCATCGGCCATCAAATCTTTCAGGGAGTTGTAATTGTTGACAGGCGAAGTGATCAAGAAAAACGGCAAACGCGAAACCATGCTCACTGGCGCAAAATCAAGTTGGGGGTCAAAGGGCAATTTGCCTGGGTGCGTGAGAGGCAGCAAGGACATGGTGGAACCTCCAGTGAGCAGGAAGGTGTAACCATCGGGTGCTGCACGCGATACTATTTCAGCCCCAATCACGGTGCCACCCCCTGGCTTGGGGTCGACCACCACCGATTGCCCTAAAACAGTGTTCAGGTGTTGGGCCACCAATCTGGCAGCCGCATCAACGCCGCCGCCTGCTGGATAAGGCACCACAAGGCGAATAGATTTGGCTGGCCATTCTTGAGCCAAGCTTAAAAATGGGGCCAAGCACCCAAGCAAGCAAACGCTTAAAAGGCGGCATAAATGTTTTTGCATAGCGGGATTGTTCCAAGAAAAAATCGGTACGCCACGCTATCACGCTACTGTGTTTGAGAAAATGATGGAAACCCCAATTTTGGGAGCATTCCTCACATTGATGCGGAACTGAATTCTTATCAAATTCATTAGCTTCAGTGCCTAGTTCAAGCCCCAATTGCAATCAATGTGTCTCACAGTTAAAGTGATTTGATTGAAGGAGTTTTTATGCGCAAAAGTTTTTTGGGATCAATGGTTTTTCTGATGAGTGCCTTATTGGGCTCGGTCTTTTCTGGTTTGGCTTTTGCCCAAACTGCCGATTACCCCAACAAGCCCATCAAAATTGTGGTCACCTTCCCACCGGGCGGCAGCTCGGATGCCATCATTCGGATTTTGTCAACACGCCTGAATGACAAATTAGGACAGCCTTTGGTCATCGACAACCGGCCGGGCGCAGGCGGCAACATTGGTTTGAGTGTGGTGGCCAAGGCCGCACCCGATGGCTATGTGTTGGGTGTGGGTGCTGCTGGCGGGCTCACTGCCAACGTCAGCCTGTATCCACAAATGCCATTTGATGTGGCCAAAGATTTTCAGCCCATCACCATGTTGGCGGCCATTCCCTTTGTGCTCGTAGGTCACCCTTCTGTGCCTGCTGACAATATCCAGCAACTCATTGCTTATGCCAAATCACAAGCAGGCAAAGTGTCCATTGGCCATGGCGGCAATGGCACGGCCATGCATCTCTCTACAGCCTTGTTCACGCAAATGGCCGATCTCAAATTGATCGAAGTGCCCTACCGAGGCTCTGGCCCTGCCGCCATGGACACCTTGTCTGGGCAAATTCAGCTGTCAATCACTGACCTGGCTGCAGCCCTGCCACACATCAAAGCAGGCAAATTGAAAGCCTTCGCTGTCACCAGCCCCAAACGCTTGAGCAACTTGCCCGATGTGCCCACACTTGCAGAGAGTGGCCTCACAGGCTACGACTCCACCGGCTGGTTTGGCTTGGTGGCCCCCGCAGGAACACCGGCCAGCATTATCCAGAAACTCAACACAGAGTTCACTGCTGCTTTGAACGACGAAGGTATCAAATCACAGATGCGACAAAGTGGCATGGAGCCTGTAGCCACTACCACAGAGGGGCTAGACGCATACATCAAAAGTGAAACTCAAAAGTGGGGCAGAGTGATTCGCCAAGCCAACATCAAACTCAACTGAAGTACCGCATGACACAGAATTTCAACAGCGACGTTTTGGTCGTTGGCGCTGGCCCCGTTGGCTTGACCTTGGCCATGGATTTGGCTCAAAGAGGCGTGAAAGTACTGGTTGTGGAGGTGAGAAAATTTGCAGAGCCGCCCAATGTGAAGTGCAATCATGTGTCGGCTCGAAGCATGGAACACTTTCGGCGCTTGGGTGTTGCACCTACATTGCGCAATGCAGGCCTCCCTGCAAACTATCCCAATGACGTGGTTTTTAGAACGTCGATGACGGGCATTGAACTCACTCGAATACCCATTCCGTGCCGTGAAAACAGATACACCGAAACAGGCGGCCCCGACACCGATTGGGACACACCCGAGCCGCCACATCGCATCAACCAAATATATTTGGAACCTTTGCTGTTAAAGCATGCTGTAGCGCAAGAGGGTGTGACGCTTCTCAATCGCACCCAGGTCACAGATTTTGTTCAGGATGACCACGGCGTCAATGTCACACTTCTCAACCTTGACACGCAAGAGACTCAACTGGTGCGCGTGAAGTATGTGGGCGGCTGCGATGGAGGAAGCTCTTTTGTGCGCAAAAAAATAGGCGCCAAACTGGAAGGCACCGAAGTGATTCAACGGGTGCAGTCCACCCACATTCGAGCACCCCAATTGGCCAGCATGTTGCCCGGCAAACCAGCTTGGTGCTATTACTCTGTGAACACGCGCAGGTGCGGTACTGTGTTTGCCATTGACGGCCAAGAAACTTGGCTTGTGCACAACCACCTGCACCCCGACGAACCAGAATTTGACTCGGTCGACCGAGATCAATCCATTCGCAACATCTTGGGTGTCAACTCGGATTTCAAATATGAAATTATCACCAAGGAAGATTGGGTGGGCAGACGCTTGCTGTCCAATCGTTTTCGCGATGGACGCATCTTTTTAGCCGGCGATGCAGCGCATCTTTGGGTACCCTACGCAGGCTACGGCATGAATGCCGGCATTGCCGATGCCACCAACTTGGCTTGGCTGTTGGGTGCTGCGGTGAATGGCTGGGCGCACCCCGATATTTTGAATGCGTACGAAGCTGAGCGACACCCCATCACCGAGCAAGTGTCGCATTTCGTCATGAACCATGCGCAAAAGATGATCAAAGCCCGGCGTGCTGTGCCGCACAACATCGAAGCAGCCGACGCCGAGGGTGAGGCAGCAAGGCAACTGATTGGCACAGAGGCCTACGATTTGAACGTGCAACAATTTTGCTGCGAAGGTTTGAACTTTGGATACTTCTACGAGAAGTCGCCCATCATTTCGCACGAGTCAGAAGCGGCGCCCGCTTACAGCATGGGATCCTTCACACCCTCTACGCTTCCTGGCTGCAGAGCGCCCCATTTTTGGCTCAATGACGGCACATCACTTTATGACTTGCTGGGCAATGGCTATAGCCTGCTTCGATTTGATCAGGGCATTGATGTGAAAGAGCTGCTGCAAAAATCAGCCGCTCACAACATCCCGCTGAATGTCATTGATCTGCACGATCAAAGTCAGCGGTCTGCCGCATACCAACACGCATTGGTGTTGTGCAGAACCGATCAGCACGTGGTTTGGCGCGGCAATGAGTTGCCGCAGTCCATACCGCAGTTTGTATCGTTTCTTCAGGGTATGGCTGCTTAAAAGCCAGCGCAGTTTTGTGCGAGGCTAGGGCCTCAAAAACATTTGTTTGACAGCCTCGCACGCCTTGACCCTTTGCGGCTCGTCTGAGTGGTTCAATTCACGCAAGGGGCCATTCAGCATTTTCTTCATCATGCCCATTGAAAGCGACTCTAAAACGCTTTCAATGTTTTGGCCTTTGTCGAGCAGTTTGCGAGCACGCAACACCTCCGCTTGACGCCATGCGTCAGCTTGAAAATTCAACTCTTGAATGAGCGGCACTTGGTTGCGGTGCGCCAACCAAGTCATGAATTTCTGCACGCCATCGTCAATGATCACTTCTGCATTGACCACGGCTGCTTGTCTGTGCACCTGCCCACTGTTGATCACTTCTGTGAGGTCGTCTACGGTGTAGAGGTAAACGTCGCGAAGGTCTTTGACCTCTGGCTCAATGTCCCGCGGTACCGCCAAATCGACCATGAAAACAGGCTTGCTTTTTCGCTTGCGCAATGCACTTTTAACGGCCCCCAGTCCAATCAAGGGCAAGGTACTGGCTGTGCAACTGATGACAATGTCAAATTCGTGCAAACGCTTGGGCAGGTCGACCAATGAAAGCGCTTGGCCGCCATGGGCTTGCGCCAAGGCGCTCGCCCTGTCGGCAGATCGATTGGCAATGGTGATCGATTTGGGCGACTTGGCTGCAAAGTGCGCAACGCACAACTCAATCATTTCGCCTGCGCCCACAAACAAGATATTGGTTTCTTTGAGGTTCTCAAAAATACGCCCCGCCAAGCGAACTGCGGCAGCAGCCATGCTGATGGAATGCGCCCCAATTTCTGTCGTGCTTCTGACCTCTTTGGCCACCGCAAAGGACCGCTGGAACAATTGATTGAGCGTGGTGCCCAAGGCGCCCGAGTCGCTGGCCATTCGCACCGCTTCTTTCAATTGCCCCAAAATTTGAGACTCGCCCAAGACCATAGAGTCGAGGCCACTGGCCACGCGAAACGCGTGCCGTGCTGAGGCATCGCCTTCAAAGCGATAGGTGTGTGAGGCCAAGACATTGACTTGCGTATTGCCTGCATCGGCCAACCACTTCAAAGTTTGCGGAATTTGAACTTCGTCGCCTGCACAGTAAATTTCTGTTCGATTGCAAGTGGACAAAATGGCCACTTCTTTGTGGGTGGCAAAGCTTTGCCTCAAACCTTTGAGGGACTGATCTAATTTTTCTGACGCAAACGCAAAGCGTTCACGCAAATCAATGGGGGCGGTTTTGTGATTCAGCCCTAAGGTCCAAACAGCCATTTAGCCCACCGCTCTCAAAACTGGGGAGGCCTTCAATTCAGGCCAGCATGCTTCTATGCGCTTTTGAATGCCTGGGGCAGTCAAGCCATATTGCTGCATCAATTTTTGGGGGTCGCCATGCTCTGTGAATTCGTCTTCAAAGCCCACCACCAACACTGGCATGACAATGCCCATGTCTTGCAAGGCCTCCATCACGGCAGCGCCTGCACCGCCTTTGCGAGTAGCGTCTTCCAGAGTCACTATCCGTTCGTGTGACAGCGCAATTTGCTTCAATGTTTCAACATCCAGGGGCTTGGCCCAACGCATGTTCACCACTGTGGCGTTGAGGGTCTCTGCTACTTTGAGCGCCTCGTAGAGCAAGGGTCCAAAAGCCAGCAGGGCTGTGCCTTGGCCTTCGCGTCTCACCTCTGCTTTGCCAAAAGGCAAGGCCTGTAAATCGGTGCCAATTTTTGCACCCACCCCCGCACCCCTGGGGTACCGAACCGTGACAGCATGGTCTTGCTCATAGGCCGTTGTGAGCAATTGACGGCACTCAGCCTCGTCGGCAGGACAAGCAATGCTCATGTTGGGAATGCAGCGCGTGAAAGCAATGTCGTACATGCCAGCATGTGTCGGGCCGTCGGCGCCCACAATGCCAGCACGATCAAGAGCAAACACCACGGGTAAGTTTTGCAGGGCCACATCGTGAATCAATTGGTCGTAGGCGCGCTGCAAAAAAGTTGAATAAATGGCCACCACTGGCTTCAAACCTTCGCATGCCATGCCCGCCGCAAAAGTGACGGCGTGTTGCTCGGCAATGCCCACATCGTGATAGCGATGGGGATACTGTTGACTGAAGCTGACCATGCCAGAGCCTTCGCGCATGGCTGGTGTGATACCTACCAAGCGCTCATCTTTGGCAGCCATGTCGCACAGCCATTGACCAAATACTTGTGTGAATGTGGGCTTGGCGGGAACGGACGGAGCAGCGCTCACAAGGCCTACAGCGGGGTCGAATTTGCTGGGGCCGTGATAGGCCACAGGGTCGGCTTCCGCCTTGGCATACCCTTTGCCTTTTCGCGTGACCACGTGTAAAAACTGCGGGCCGGGTTGGTTGTACAAACTTTGCAGCGTGTCAACCAAGTCATCCAAATTGTGACCATCTACAGGGCCTGTGTATTCAAAGCCCAAGTTTTCAAACATCGTTTGGGGTTGAATAAAGCTTTGCGTTTGCTGCTCAATCATTTGCGCCAAGGCATACAGCGGCGGCGCATTTTTGAGGACTTGCTTGCCAATTTTCTTGGCGTCGGCATAAAACCGGCCGCTCATCAGTTCATGCAAGTAGTGGTTCAGGGCGCCCACAGGCGGGCTGATCGACATGTCGTTGTCATTCAAAATGACCAGCAAATTGCAATCGCTCGCGCCAGCGTTGTTCAAGGCCTCGTAAGCCATGCCTGCGGTGAGTGCGCCATCGCCAATGATGGCCACGGCTTTGCGTTGGCTGCCCATTTGTTTGGCCGCCATGGCCATGCCAAATGCAGCAGAAATGCTGGTAGACGAGTGCGCGGTGCCAAAGGCGTCGTAAACACTTTCTTCGCGGCGTGGAAATCCGCTCAAGCCACCCAATTGGCGCATGCTGGCCATTTGGTCGTTGCGTCCCGTCAACATTTTGTGGGGATAGGTTTGATGGCCGACATCCCAGACCAATCGATCTTCTGGCGTGTTAAAAACATAATGCAGGGCGATGGTGAGCTCAACCGTTCCCAGGTTGGAGCTAAAGTGGCCTCCCGTTTGAGAAACCGACTGAATCAAACGCTCGCGCAACTCTGTGGCCAAAGGCGTCAAGTTGTCACGCGACAATTTTCTGAGCTGAGCTGGGGACTGAATCCAATCAAGCAGGGCATCCATCATTTGCCTTAAATTCTGTTCAACGGATCCATAATTTAACTGGATTTGACAAAATGTCAATTTAAATTGACACTTTATCTAATTTTTTGAGTTGACACTTTACCGGTGAGCTTGTTTTAACTTCGATTGTGATTCACATGCCCTTGACCTTTCCCTTCTCAGCCATTGTTGGCCAAGACGACATGAAAATGGCCATCATGCTGACTGCCATCGACCCCCACATCGGGGGCGTTTTGGTCTTCGGAGATCGTGGCACTGGCAAATCAACTGCCGTGCGAGCCTTGGCAGCCTTGTTGCCCAAAATGCGGGCCGTGGTGGGCTGCCCTTATGGCTGCGACCCTGAAAATGCCAAATGCCCAGACTGCTTGGCAAAGGCTGGCGCCAAAAAGAGTCATTTGATCTCGGTGCCGGTGGTTGACCTGCCTTTGGGTGCCACCGAAGACCGCGTGGTGGGCGCCCTCGATTTGGAGCGCGCCCTGTCCCAAGGCGTGAAAGCCTTTGAGCCAGGCCTGTTGGCGCGGGCCAATAGGGGTTATTTGTACATCGATGAGGTGAATTTGCTGGAAGACCATTTGGTCGACCTGCTGATTGATGTGGCGGCCTCAGGCGAAAACGTGGTGGAACGGGAAGGCCTGAGCGTCAGGCACCCAGCGCGCTTCGTGCTCATTGGCAGCGGCAACCCTGAAGAGGGTGAGTTGAGGCCTCAATTGCTGGACCGTTTTGGCTTGTCCGTAGAAGTCAAAACACCCGATACGCTGGCTCAGCGGGTGGAAGTGGTGAAGCGCCGCGATGCCTTCGAGCAAAGCCCTCAAGCCTTTACAGATCAATGGAAAAAAGAAGACGACCGCGTTAGGCGCAGCATCATCAATGCTCGCAAACGATTGGCAGATGTGGAGATTCCCGATGAAGCCCGAGAGTTTGCTGCGCAACTCTGCATGAGCTTGGGCACCGATGGCTTGCGCGGCGACCTCACCTTGGTTCGTGCAGCGCGAGCCGAGGCTGCTTTGCAGGGCGCACGCCAAGTCGATCAAAAGCACCTGATCAGGGTGGCACCCTCTGCGCTACGTCATCGCCTTCGCCGCAACCCGCTTGATGATTCAGGCTCTTCAACGCGCGTGGAGAGAGCGCTTGCAGAACTGACCGCACCTCAGCCTGGAGCCCATCAGGCCTAGGCAGAAAAAGGCACCCACAACCCATGCAAGGCGACGCCGCAACCATTGCCGCACTTTTTGCAGTCGACCCTGTGGGTCTCGGCGGTGTGGCACTTCGTTCGCCTGCCTGCGATCAGCGCAACCAGTGGCTTGCACTTTTAAAAAATCTTTTGCCCGCAGAGACACCCCTACGGCGTGTGCCTCTCAACATCAATGACACGGCCTTGTTGGGCGGACTAGACCTGGGCGCAACGCTGCAAGCGGGTAAGCCAATAGCCCTTCAAGGTTTGTTGTCGCAAGCTGATGGTGGCGTGTTGATCTTGGCCATGGCAGAGCGCATGAGCTTGTCTGCAGCAGCGCGATTTGGCAGCGTGCTCGACACGGGCTTGGTGGCTTTGCAACGCGATGGTTTAGACACCTCGGTGAAGGCCAGGCTGGGCTTGGTCGCCTTGGATGAAGGCGCCAGCGACGACGAGCAAATGCCTTCTGCACTGGCTGATCGACTGGCCTTTCGCTTGCGCATGGGCGCCCAAGACGAGGACGAAGAAGGACCCGACTGGAGTGCCGAAGAAGTGCTGAATGCTCGACAAAGTTTGCCGCAGGTGACCATGGATGAAGAAGCTGTCAAAGCCCTTTGTGCCGCTGCGTTGGCGTTGGGCATTGACTCTCTCAGAGCCAGTGTGTTTGCCGTGCGTGTGGCGCGGGCCGCCGCTGCGCTAGCGGGCAGTCCAAGCGTGGAGGAAGAACATATTGGCGTTGCGGCTCGACTGGTTCTGGCTCCTCGCGCCACTCGACTGCCACCGCCAACGCCCCAAGAAGATCAGACTGAAGACACTCCTGAAGCCACTGAAAACTCTGAGAATCCACCGCCAGAACCTCAAGCGGCATCTGACAACCTAGAAACTGAAAATCAGGATCAGAACAACACAGAAGAAGACACCGAAGACGACCTCAACGAAGCGCCTAGCCTGCCCGATAATTTGGCCGAGTTGGTGCTCGAAGCAGCTCAAGCCGCCATTCCAGCGGGGCTCTTGGCCAGTTTGAAAATTGGCCAGTTGCAGCGCGCCAAAACACCCACCTCTGGCAGTGCGGGTGCCCTGCAAAAAAACGCCTTGCGCGGCAGGCCCGTCGGTGCACGCAAAGGCGAGCCGCGCGCAGGCCAACGCATCAATGTGCTTGAAACACTGAGGGCCGCTGCGCCTTGGCAAAAAATACGGCAAAGGCAACAGACCATTTCTGCAGACCAGAAACAGCGCATTGTGGTGCGCAAAGAAGACTTCCATGTCACGCGTTTTCGCCAATCGGGTCAGACCACCACCGTGTTTGTGGTGGACGCATCGGGTTCGTCTGCTCTCAACCGTTTGGCCGAAGCCAAGGGCGCTGTGGAGTTGTTGCTGGCCGACTGCTATGTGCGGCGCGACAGTGTGGCCGTGCTGGCATTCCGAGGGCAAACGGCCGAATTGATTCTGCCGCCAACGCGCTCTTTGGCGCGTGCCAAAAGAAGCTTGGCCAGTTTGCCCGGTGGGGGTGGCACGCCGCTGGCGCATGCCATTGACGCATCGATGCTGTTGGCCGATCAGTTGAGAAAAAAAGGCGAAACGCCCATTGTGGTGATGCTCACAGATGGCAAAGGCAATATTGCTCGCGATGGCCGCCCAGGTCGTGCACAGGCGGCAACTGATGCTTTGGCTGCGGCTGCAGAAATGCGCTTGAAAGGCTTTAGCACCTTGCTGGTGGACACCTCCCCTCAAGCACAAGATGCCGCCAAACATTTGGCCCAAGTCATGGGTGCGCAATACCTGGCCTTGCCTTACGCTGGTGCCAATTCCTTGAACCAAGCGGTTCGCGCGGTGGCTGGCCGCGCTTGATGCGAAACTGAATGTGAGCACACGCCAAGCATTAGACTGGGACACAGAGGGGCAGCATTGGCCATTGCGTCATCTATCAAGCTTCATTGAAACACCGAGGCTTCGCTGGCATGTGCAAATGGCGCAGCACCCCAACCCTCGTGCCTCAAGCATCTTGCTGCTGCATGGCACAGGCGCATCAACCCATTCATGGCGTCACTTGCTGCCCTTGCTGAGTGACAACTACACCGTGATCGCGATTGATTTTCCGGGCCATGGTTTTACCGCCATGCCACAGGCCAAAGATGTTGCCACTTTGTTTTCGATTTCCGGCATGGCAGCAGGCGTGGCCGAATTGATGGCTCACCTGCAAATCAAACCCAACATGGTGGTGGGTCATTCTGCAGGTGCTGCTGTAGCCTGCATGTTGACACTCAACGGCCATTTGCAACCGCAGCGCTTGGTCTCCTTGAATGGCGCTTTGTTGCCTTTGGATGGTGTGGCGGGACAATTTTTTTCGCCCTTGGCCAAGGTCATGACCAAGGCCCCTTTTTTGCCAGAGTTGTTTGCATGGCAAGCCGCTCGCCCATCCGTTTTGCAAAAGCTTTTGGAGGGGACGGGCTCCAAACTGGATGAAGAAGGATCAAGGCTTTACAAAACCTTGATGAGCAAGCCCTCTCACGCGCAAGCCGCGCTTTACATGATGGCGCACTGGGATTTGCACACCTTTTGGGAGCGACTTCGCACGCTTCAAGATCCTCTGACCTTGATCGTTGGCTCACAAGATTGGATTGTGCCGCCCTCTGTGGCCTACCGGGTGGCAGAGACACTTTCTCATCTGCGAACACAAGACATTGTTTCGCTGCCCAACCTGGGGCACCTGGCCCATGAAGAACAAGCCGAGTGGGTGGCCAATGTGATCTGGCCCCTTGGCGTGCCATCTAGCGCACCCGCAATTTAATTCAAAAAACCTAGGCAATTACGGTTGACAGACACCTCTCAAGTGTCTATATTGATTTACACATTTGATTGACAACTGAAATTGTCACTAAGCGAATGGTTTCAACATCCATCGGAGACAAGTCCATGAAGGCAATCACCAAAATCGAGCAATGTTTGGCCCAGGCCTTGGCGTCTGCCGATGACCCCAATTGCCCTCCTAAGCTGGCTGGTGCAGTGCGCCATGCGGTGTTTCCCGGTGGTGCTCGCGTTCGGCCACAGCTGGCCTTGGCAGTGGCGCAGGCTTGTGGCATGGACGATCCGCATTTGAGCGAAAGCGTGGCAGTGGCCATTGAACTCATGCACTGCGCCTCCCTGGTTCACGACGACTTGCCTTGTTTTGACGATGCCCAAACCCGCCGCGGTCGCGCCTCTGTGCACTACGCTTATGGCGAACCTTTGGCCGTGCTCACAGGCGATGCACTGATCGTCTTGGCCTTTCAAACTTTGGCGACAGCGGCCACCCAATCACCGCTTCGCTTGCCCGCTCTGATCCAGATCTTGGCCTCGTGTGTGGGTATGCCCGCGGGCATCGTGGCAGGCCAGGCTTGGGAATCTGAGTCACGTGTTTCCCTCATGCAATACCAGCGCGCCAAAACAGGCGCCCTGTTTGTGGCCGCTACCAGCGCAGGCGCATTGAGCGCCGGCGCAGACCCCAAGCAATGGCAAGGTTTGGGCGATTGTTTGGGTGAGGCTTACCAAGTGGCCGATGACATTCGGGACGTGATGGGTCAAGCCGATTTGTTGGGCAAGCCCGTTGGCCAAGACGCCCAACACGACAGGCCCAATGCCATTGCCAACCTCGGACTTTCAGGCGCCATCAAACATTTTGAGTCGCTCATTCAAGCCGCCTCCGACGCCATTCCAGAAGGCCCCAATGCCCAGTCGATGCGCGAATTGGTCATGCAACAGTCTGAGCGTTTGGTGCCGCGTGAGGCTTTCATGGCTTTTCGCGCCAACAGCAACCAAAGTGTTTCTCACTGATCGAGCGTTCCGAACTTTACGAACTTTCGGTTAGCAATTTCGCTCTTTAGCCAAGCACAGGACCCCCACATGAAAACGCTGGATCTGGCCTCATCTGCTCAGCGCATGTCACGCAAAACACCATGGCGAGACTCACTGGCTGCGGTCTGGGATCGCATGATGACCAGCACCTCTTTGTACCGCTGGAGCGTTTCCAACCCGCTTACCCGTTGGATCACCCAACGCCGTGCGCGCCAAGTGTTTGATCTGATGGCGGGCTTTGTTTACTCGCAAGTGCTGCTGGCTTGTGTTCGTTTGCGCATTTTGGAAACAGTGGCAGAGCGCCCTCGCACACTCGAAGAATTGGCCCAATTGACCAACCTGCCCGTGGCTGGCTTACAACGATTGCTGCAATCGGCATTGGCCTTGCGTTTGCTAGATTTGCGCAGCGAAGGCCGTTACGGCTTGGGTGCCTTGGGTGCACCTGTGGCAGGTCATGTGGGCATCCGCGCCATGATTGAACACCACGCTGTGCTCTACCAAGACATGCAAGACCCTGTGGCCATGCTCAAGGGCACCGAGCAGCCTGGCGCAATGTCTCAGTACTGGCCCTACACCATCGAAGAGCAGAACGCACAACGCGCAGCAAGCAATGCCGCACAAGCTGAAAAATTTGCACGCTACTCCAATCTCATGTCTGCCTCGCAGCCCTTTGTGGTGGATGAAATTTTTGCAAGCTACTCGTTTGCTGAGCACCGCTGTGTGCTCGATGTCGGTGGCGGCCAAGGGACATTTTTAGGCCGCTTGGCGCAACACGCCAAACACTTGCAGTTGCACTTGTTTGACCTCCCAGAAGTGGCCGCACTGGCCAGAGCCAACTTTGAACGACAAGGCATTGCAGACCGCGCCACAGCTAACCCCGGCAGCTTTTTAGAAGACGCCCTGCCCCGCGGTGCCGACTTGGTCACCCTCATCCGTGTGGCGCACGATCATCCCGATGCCGACGTCAAAACAGCCCTTCGCGCCATCTACGAAGCACTGCCTGTGGGCGGCACTTTGCTGTTGGCAGAGCCTATGGCCCAAGAGCCCGACGAAACCCCACAAGGCGATGCGTATTTTCACTTTTACTTGCTGGCCATGGGTGCTGGCAGGTTGCGCACACCGCGCGAATTGATGGCCATGATGAAAGAGGCTGGCTTCTCCAACTTGGAGCTTGTGCCCAACCCCATGCCCTTGCAAACGCAAATCTTGGTGGGCAGAAAATCTCAGGGTTTTCACTTATAAAACACATTATTTGTAAATATTTATTGACATAGATCACTGTAAGAGTAAATATACACATATGCAGTCTACCGCCATCGTTTTTCAGCAGCCCAAGTCATTGGCTTTGACAGCTTTGTCATTGCCCGAAATGGGTGCGGCAGACGTTCAGGTAGAGGTCGAATTCAGTGGCATCAGCACGGGTACAGAACGCCTGCTTTGGGAGGGCACCATGCCCGCATTTCCAGGTATGGGCTACCCCTTGGTGCCAGGCTATGAAACCGTCGGCCGCGTGGTCGATGCAGGCGATCAAGCCACATTGAAAGTGGGCACGCGGGTGTACATCCCAGGCTCACAATGTTTCCAAGATGCCCGAAATTTATTTGGCGGCTCAGCCTCCAAATTGGTCATCCCCTCTGCACGCGCTTTGCCCATCCAAGAATCATTGGCCGAGCAAGGTGTTTTGTTTGCTCTGGCTGCCACGGCCTATCACGCGCACAGCGCACCTGGCACACAGCAACCCGAATTGATTGTGGGACATGGTGTTTTGGGTCGAATGATTGCCAGGCTTGCCGTGTTGGCTGGCGGCCATCCTGTGGTTTGGGAAACCAACCCGGCACGCCGCACAGGCGCGGTGGGCTATGAGGTCATTGACCCCAGCACCGACAGCCGCAAAAACTACAAGTGCATTTGCGATGTGAGCGGCGCCAGCACGTTGCTCGATGAACTCATTGGCCGTTTGGCCCCAGGCGGCGAAGTGGTCCTAGCAGGTTTTTACGACGCACCACTTTCCTTTGTTTTCCCGCCGGCCTTTATGCGCGAAGCGCGCATTCGAGTGGCCGCTCAATGGTCACCACCCGACTTGGCTGCCGTCATTGCTTTGGCTGGCGATGGCCGTTTGTCCCTCGATGGATTGATCACGCATCAACACGATGCAAGCCAAGCAGAAGTCGCCTACCGCACCGCGTTTGGCGACGCCGATTGTTTAAAGATGGTTCTTGATTGGAGACAAGTAGTATGAGCTCGAGTTCGATTCCTTCTACAGCACCCGTGAATTTCATGCGCGACATTTTGCGCACCGAAGCGGCCATTGAACCCACCCCAGTGTCTACCTCTGAGGTCACCAAAGAAACTCAGATCATTGCCATCTATGGCAAAGGCGGTATTGGCAAAAGCTTCACGCTGGCCAACCTCAGTTACATGATGGCGCAGCAAGGCAAAAAAGTTTTGCTCATTGGTTGCGATCCAAAAAGTGACACCACCAGTTTGTTGTTTGGTGGCCGCGCCTGCCCCACCATCATCGAAACATCTTCCAAGAAAAAACTAGCCGGCGAAGCAGTTGCCATTGGCGACGTTTGCTTCAAACGCGATGGCGTGTATGCCATGGAATTGGGCGGCCCTGAAGTAGGACGAGGCTGCGGTGGACGCGGCATTATTCACGGCTTTGAATTGCTCGAAAAACTTGGCTTCCACGAGTGGGGCTTTGATTACGTGCTGCTCGACTTCTTAGGCGACGTGGTCTGCGGCGGATTTGGTTTGCCCATTGCACGCGACATGTGCCAAAAAGTGATTGTGGTGGCCAGCAACGATTTGCAGTCCCTGTACGTGGCCAACAACGTGTGCTCTGCGGTGGAATACTTCCGCAAGTTGGGCGGCAATGTGGGCGTAGCCGGTATGGTCATCAACCGCGACGATGGCACCGGCGAGGCCGCCAACTTTGCCGAGAAGGTAGGCATCCCTGTGTTGTCCACCATTCCTGCCAATGAAGACATTCGCAGAAAGAGCGCCAGCTACGAGATCATTGGCCGCCCCGAATCTGTGTGGGGCCCCATGTTTGCAGAGTTGGCCGCCAATGTCGCCACTTCAGTGCCCATTCGTCCCAACCCCATGACACAAGACCAATTGCTGGGCTTGTTTGCAGCTTCAGCTGTCGGACGCGATGTGGTGCTCGAGCCAGCCACGCAATTTGACATGTGCGGCAAGACAGACACCAGCAAGCCCACGCTCGAAGTTGTGTACGACGAAGTCTGACATCATGAGCAAAACGATTCCCATCGTCCCAGCCTCACAGGCGCCAGCGGGCATGAGCACCACCATCGAGGGTGATGGTATGGGCTGTCATTCTGGTGGTGAAAAAATGTTGGCTGCTGCCAAGGCTTCAGGCAAGTCTGAAGTGTTGGCGCAATATGCCAAAGACTATCCTGTCGATCCCAAAGCCGGTCCACACGATCAACCCCAAAGCATGTGCCCTGCATTTGGTTCATTGCGTGTGGGTCTGCGCATGCGCCGCACCGCCACCATTTTGTCGGGCTCTGCTTGCTGCGTGTATGGCCTCACCTTCACGTCTCACTTCTATGGTGCGCGTCGCAGTGTGGGCTACGTTCCGTTCAATTCTGAGTCACTGGTCACAGGCAAGTTGTTTGAAGACATTCGCGAGTCTGTCTACGACCAAGCCGATCCCGAAAAGTACGACGCCATTGTGATCATCAATTTGTGTGTGCCCACCGCCAGTGGTGTGCCATTGCAATTGCTGCCCAAAGAAATCAATGGCGTGCGAATCATCGGCATCGACGTGCCTGGTTTCGGTGTACCCACACACGCAGAAGCCAAAGATGTTTTGGCTGGCGCCATGCTCAAGTATGCGCGCGAAGAAATTTTGGCAGGCCCTGTTCAGGCGCCGCGCACGGGCCGTTCCGACAAGCCCACCATCACTATGATTGGTGAAATGTTCCCCGCCGATCCCATCATCATTGGCCGCATGCTTGAGCCTATGGGCCTTGCAGCGGGTCCTGTGGTGCCCACGCGTGAGTGGCGCGAACTTTATGCAGCGCTCGATTGCACAGCAGTGGCCGCTATCCATCCGTTTTACACGGCCAGCATTCGCGAATTTGAAGCGGCAGGCCGCCCCATTGTGGGCTCAGCCCCAGTAGGCCATGACGGCACAGAAGCTTGGTTGCAAGCCATTGGCAATGCAGCCAATGTGCCGCAAGCCAAAATTGATATGGTGAAAAACATCATGCTGGGCGCCATCAAAGGCGGCTTGGCCAAGTCTCCCATCAAAGGGCGCATCACCCTCAGTGGCTACGAAGGCTCTGAGTTGTTGGTAGCGCGTTTGCTGGTAGAGAGTGGTGCCGATTTGCGTTATGTGGGCACAGCCTGCCCTCGCACACCTTGGAGCGCACCCGATTGCGAATGGCTTGAAGCACATGGCGTGCACGTTCAATACCGCGCATCGCTTGAACAAGATTTGGCCGCCATGCACGAGTGGAAGCCCGACCTCACCATTGGCACCACACCGGTGGTACAGGCCGCCAAAGAACTCAGCATTCCAAGCTTGTATTTCACCAACCTCATTTCTGCACGCCCTTTGATGGGTCCTGCTGGTGCAGGTTCATTGGCGCAAGTGATCAATGGCGCCATTGCCAACAAGACACGTTTCGACGAAATGAAAGCCTTCTTTGGCGACACTGGTTCAGGCCATGCATCAGGCGTTTGGGAAGCTTCTCACGGCGTGCCGCAAAACCGCCCCGAGTTTGAAGCCGAAACACGCAGACAGCTTGAGAAGCTGGCCAAAAAACGCAAAGCGGAGGCGATGATCTGATGCTAGTTCTTGACCACGATCGCGCTGGTGGCTATTGGGGAGCGGTGTATGTGTTCACCGCTATCAAAGGCTTGCAAGTTGTCATTGACGGCCCAGTGGGTTGCGAGAACTTGCCTGTCACATCAGTTCTGCATTACACCGATGCATTGCCCCCTCATGAGCTGCCCATTGTGGTGACCGGTTTGGCAGAAGAACAGTTGGGCCGCGAAGGCACAGAGGGCGCGATGCGCCGTGCGCACGCCACACTCAACCCCGACCTGCCCTCCGTTGTGGTTACTGGCTCTATTGCAGAAATGATTGGCGGCGGTGTCACGCCAGAGGGCACCAACCTGCAGCGTTTCTTGCCGCGCACCATCGACGAAGATCAGTGGCAATGCGCCAACCGCGCCATGTACTGGCTGTGGCAGCAATATGGCATGAAGCATGTGCCAAAGCGTGAACGCAAAGAGGGCGAGCGTCCTCGCGTCAACATCATTGGACCCAGCTACGGCACCTTCAACTCCCCCAGCGACTTGGCTGAAATTCGCCGCTTGGTGCAAGGCATTGGCGCCGACGTCAACATGGTCTTCCCCTTAGGTTCACACCTGGCCGATGTGTCGCGTTTGGTTGAAGCCGATGTGAACATTTGCATGTACCGCGAATTTGGCCGTATGCTTTGCGAAGCCTTAGAGCGCCCTTATTTGCAAGCACCGATTGGCTTGCACAGCACCACCAAATTTTTGCGCTCTTTGGGCGAATTGCTTGGCCTCGACCCAGAGCCCTTCATCGAAAGAGAAAAGCACAGCACCATCAAA
>JAJTGB010000070.1 GCA_021298995.1 Comamonadaceae bacterium
AAAGTAGCCCGACTGAAAACGCAAAGCCTCGCGAACCGTGAAAAAGGGATCGAAAACCAACTCTTGGGGCACCACGCCCAGCATGCGCCTTGCTTGGGCGTAATCCAATTGAACATCGTGGCCATGCACCATGACTCGGCCTTCGGTGGCCTTGGTGAGTCCCGCCAAAATGCTGATGAGCGTGGTCTTGCCGGCACCATTGGGGCCAAGCAGACCAAAGAACTCCCCCTCAGCAATGTCAAAGCTCACCTTGTTGAGTGCTGTGAAAGGCTGGCTGCCAGGCTGTTTGGCAGGATAAGTTTTGGAGACGGATTGAAAAGAGATGGCGGGCATGAGCCCCCTATTTTACGGTCATGCGCTTTCGACCAAGAGCTCAGACACCCCATAAAGCAGGGCCAATTCACGTAATTTGGCTGGGAAATGCTTGAATTTCAAGGTTTTCGACAAACTTTCGGCTTCACGACGGCAACCCAAGAGAACGGCGAGTGCTGAGGAGTCGAAGTCAGACAGCTGTCCCGCCTGGATTTCGACCTCTGAATCTGGACTGCTTCGAATTTGCGTTTGCAGCTTTGCCAAGCAATCTGCCGCATTGCTGTGCCGCAAATCAGGTGGCAGCGTTAAAAGGGCCGTGGACATTCAGTGGGCGCTCAATCAGGCTTTTTTGGCATTCGACTTGTTGCGGTCTGCAAGACTCTTGATCAAACCATCGACACCGCCTGCATTGATTTCTTTGGCAAATTGCGAGCGGTAGTTTTCGACCAGCCATATGCCCATCACATTGAGGTCAAAAATTTTCCAACCAGCACCCTCACCGGGCGTTTTTTCGAGACGGTAGTCAAGCTGGATGGGTTCGCCTTTGCCTCTGACCTCGGTTTGAACCACCAGATTTTTGTCGTCGGTGGCACCGCGCAAGGGTTTTAACTCAATGGTCTGGTCGCTGATTTGACTGAGCGCGCCAGAATAAGTACGGATGAGCAACAATTTGAACTCTGCTTGCAAGCGCTCTTGCTGTTCAGGCGTGGCTTTGCGCCAACCTGGCCCTGTGGCCAAAGCCGTCATTCGGCGAAAGTTGACGTGCTGCATCAATTTGGTGTCGACCAATTGCATGATCTTGTTGATGTCGCCGCTCTTGATGCTTTTGTCGGATCGCACCGCATCCAAGGTTTCATTGGCAATGCGTTTGATAAACGCATCGGGTGCCTCATCGGCTGCCCAAACAGCGCCAGCGCTCAAAGAAAAGCCCAAAACCCAAATAACGGGCCATAAAAAAGTGAAGAATTTGCGATTCATAAGATGTGATCATAAAGAGCGTTTGACTCTTTAACGCGCCAGCTTCAAAAAGGTTGATTAAACCACCAAGCCAATTTCTTGAAAAATCAAGGCTTTATAGGGAGCGGCGCATTGGGCAATGGCTCTGGGTTGGTGCTGACACCCGGCCGGTTTGGCGCAACCATGGGGGCCGGCTGCTCTGGATCGTCAAAGTCATCCAACATGGGCGGATTACCGTCATAAATGTCGTTCAAGCGCTTTTGCAAGTAGGCATCCCGCGTGAAAGTGTAGGGGTCGAGAGAGGCCTGACGAACAGCGTCCGACAAGGTCAGGAAGCGTTCGCGCTTGTCGGTGAGCCGCAAAATCGTCAGGAAGTTGCGAGAGCCCTTATCAGCCAATTGCTGGTTGACGTCTGTTTTGATATCAACATACAAACCAAAGCTGTCTCGAACTGTGGAAGGCCCAAAAAAAGGCAAGACCACGTAGGGGCCAGAGGAGACCCCCCAAAAAGCCAAGGTCTGCCCAAAATCTTCCTTGTGCTTGTCAATCTTCAGTTCAGAGGCCCAATCGATGATGCCCCCCAATCCCAAGGTGCTATTGATTCCAACACGCATGGCGTTTTTAGCGGCTGCTTGGAGTTTCAATTGCGCCAAGCTGTTGAAAAACGACATGACATCGCTTTGATTGCTGAAAAAGTTGCCGATGCCCTTGCGCACCACCGTGGGCAAATATTGGCCATAGATCACAGCCACGGGGCGCAGAACCAAATCGTCGGCCACATCATTGAAAGCTGTGACTTGGCGGTTCAAAGGTTCAAGAGGGTCGGAGGGGTCGGGGCCTTTCAAGGAGGCGCAGCCTTGCAGCAGCATCAAAGCTGCAATGGCCAAACCGAGGCGAAAACGCCAACCCAGCATCACTTTTTACTTTCACTCGAAGGCGCAGCCGTGTCGGCTGCTTTGTTGTACAAAAACTGGCTGATTAAATTTTCCAAAACCACGGCAGACTGTGTCGATCCAATTTTGTCGCCCGCAGACAGATTTTTTTCGTCTGCACCGGCCTCAATGCCAACGTACTGCTCGCCCAACAAACCACTGGTCAAAATTTTCAATGAGCTGTCTTTGGGAAATGCAAATTGATTTTGCAAAGCCAAGCTGACTTTAGCCTGAAAACTGTCACCATCAAACTGAATGTTTTCAACTCGGCCCACAACCACTCCTGCGCTTTTCACGGCCGCCCCTTTTTTGAGGCCGCCAATATTGTCAAACTTGGCTGTCACGGTGTAGTCTTTGGACCAACTGTATTGCAACAAGTTGGCAGACTTGAGCGCTAAAAAGAGCACTGCCGCCAAGCCAATCAACACAAACAAGCCCACCCACACATCATTTTTTGAACGTTGCATCACGTCCTCCTTAAATGCTGAACATCATCACTGTGAGGATGAAGTCCAGGCCTAAAACTGACAACGAAGAAATCACCACACTTCGAGTGGTGGCTGAGGCCACGCCTTCGGGTGTTGGCTGAGCCACATAGCCTTGCAGCAAGGCAATGAAAGTCACGGCCACGCCAAAAACAACACTCTTAATCATGCCGTTGCCCACGTCTTTGAAAACGTCGACACCGCTTTGCATTTGACTCCAGAACGATCCCGCATCGACACCAATGAGTAGAACACCCACGACATACCCACCCACAATGCCCACAGCACTGAAAACCGCGGTGAGCAAAGGCAAGGCAATGATGCCACCCCACAAACGCGGTGCCAATATGCGCAACTTGGGGTCGACAGCCATCATTTCCAACGCTGTGAGTTGCTCGCCGGCTCGCATCAAACCAATTTCTGCCGTGATGGACGCACCCGCTCTGCCTGCAAACAACAATGCAGCCACCACTGGGCCAAGTTCTCGCACCAAGCTCAAGGCCACCAACAAGCCCAAGGCATCGGCAGCGCCATACCGTTGCAAGGTGTAGTAGCCCTGTAAGCCCAACACAAAACCCACAAACAAGCCAGAAACAGTGATGATGGCCAGTGAGTAATTGCCCAAAAAATGCACTTGGTCGCGGACCAGACCAAAGCGCTTCAAGCAGGGGCCCGAAAGCTGCGCCAATTGGCCCAATAAACGGGCACCAAAGCCCCAGTCTGCCAATTTTCGACGCACAGCGTAACCAAGTTCAGCAGGATGCCAAAATGTCATGCTCTGGCTCTCCCAAAATCTTCAGCCACTGTTGTGCCTGGGTAATGGAATTGAACAGGCCCATCGCTGAGGCCGTTGACAAACTGGTGAATGAGTGGATCTGTGGTTTGCCGGAGCGACTCTGGCGTACCCTGCGCAACCACTTTGCCATTGGCCAAGACCACCACGTGGTCGGCAATTTGAAATGTTTCGTCCACATCGTGCGACACCACCACACTGGTGATGCCCAGGCTGTCGTTCAACCTTCTGATGAGGCGCGCTGCAGTGCCCAAAGAAATGGGATCAAGCCCCGCAAAGGGCTCGTCGTACATCATGAGGTCGGGATCTAGCGCAATGGCACGGGCCAATGCCACACGCCTGCCCATGCCCCCTGAAATTTCGGAAGGCTTTAAGTTTCTGGCACCGCGCAAACCCACAGCATCGAGCTTCATGAGCACAATGTCGCGAATCATGGGCTCGGACATTTTGGTGTGCTCCCTTAAGGGGAACGCCACGTTGTCAAACACATTCATGTCGGTGAACAAGGCGCCAAACTGAAACAACATGCCCATGCGTCTGCGGGCTGCATAAAGTTGTTCGGTGTTCATCTGCCCCACATCGCGGCCATCAAAGGTGAGTTGACCTTTTTGAGCGGTGTACTGGCCTCCGATCAAACGCAATACTGTGGTTTTGCCACCGCCCGACACACCCATGAGGGCCGTCACTTTGCCGCGGGGAATGCCAAATGAAATGTCGTTCAAAATGACCCGATCCCCGTAGCCGAAGCTGAGGTTTTTGAGTTCAACCAGCAGTGGAGAGTTGGGCAGGGTCATGTTTCAAAGAACAAAAGCCGGGGTCGCCGGCTTTTGAAGGATAAGGCGTTCAGGTTAAGTTTGTGTGAAGCGTTAGCGTTTCAATCACTTGGCCTGTCTGCAGTCATTTTAACGGGGTAAGTCGCTGGTTCCCATCAAGAACTCGTCAATTGAGCGGGCAGCTTGGCGGCCTTCCCGAATGGCCCAGACCACCAAAGACTGGCCGCGGCGCATGTCGCCAGCAGCAAACACCTTGGGCACGTTGGTGGCATAGCCGCCTGTGAAATCGGTGGTAGCTTTGGCATTGCCGCGGTTGTCTTTGTCTACGCCAAATGCGTCCAAAATGGTGGCAACAGGGTTTACAAAGCCCATGGCCAAGAAGGTTTTCTTCTTCGGGGGGCTGGGGCATCACTTCGAATTGAGTGACGCTCTTAGCGCCATGGCGGTTGGAGGTACCGACGCAATCGCTGCCGGTGTCGCCGCCGCCAATCACAATGACGTGCTTACCGTCAGCGCGCAATTGGTCTTTGAGCTTGTCGCCCGCATTGACCTTGTTTTGCTGTGGCAAAAATTCCATCGCAAAGTGAATGCCTGCCAAGTCACGGCCAGGCACGTTCAAGTCGCGTGATTGCTCTGAGCCACCGGTCAGCAACACGGCATCAAAGTCTTTTTGCAATTGCTTGGGGGTGATGGTTTCTTGCGACCAGTTGGTCACTTTGGAACCTGCAGGCAATTCGCCCACCATGACACCGGTTTTGAGGGTCACGCCTTCGGCCACCAACTGCTCTGCACGGCGGTCGATGTGTGACTTTTCCATTTTGAAATCGGGAATGCCATAACGCAGCAAGCCACCGATGCGGTCGTTCTTTTCGAACAAGGTCACGTCATGACCCACGCGAGCCAATTGCTGCGCAGCAGCCATGCCTGCTGGGCCAGAGCCCACCACGGCTACTTTTTTGCCAGTCTTGTGCGCAGCGGGACGGGGTTTGACCCAGCCTTCTTGCCACGCACGGTCGATGATGGCGTGCTCAATGGACTTGATGCCCACGGCATCGTCGGCCACGTTCAGTGTGCAAGCAGCTTCGCAAGGTGCGGGGCAAATGCGGCCCGTGAACTCTGGGAAGTTGTTGGTACTGTGCAGCACGTCAATGGCGTTTTTCCAATCGCCTTGGTACACCAACTCGTTGAAGTCCGGAATGATGTTGTTGACAGGGCAGCCGTTGTTGCAAAACGGTGTGCCGCAATCCATGCAGCGAGCGCTTTGCGCTTTAGCTTGTGCGTCGTCCAAACCGATAACGAACTCTTTGTAGTTTTTGACGCGTTCGCCGACGGGCTTGTAGCCCTCTTCGACGCGCTCAAATTCCATGAAACCAGTGATTTTTCCCATGATCAATCCTTGTTATTTCTTTGTGCTCAATTAGCTAGCGGCCACAGAATCTGTGGACTTGGCCGCAGCTTTGCGTGCGTTGATTTCACCCAAGGCGCGCTTGTACTCGTTCGGGAATACTTTGACGAACTTCAAGCGGGCTTGCGCCCAGTTGTCCAGCAACTCGCGTGCGCGTTGGCTGCCGGTCCACTTGTGGTGATCTTCCAGCAATTTCCTCAGTTGTGTTTCGTCGGCTTGGTCGCGGTGCCACACTTTGCGGTCCACAGCGGCCTCTTGCTCGGCCACGGTCAGTACTTTTTCCATGCTGACCATGGCGGTGTTGCAGCGCGAAGCAAACTGGCCGTCTTCATCGTACACATACGCAATGCCGCCGCTCATACCGGCCGCAAAGTTGCGGCCTGTTTTGCCCAGCACAGCCACAGTACCGCCGGTCATGTATTCACAACCGTGGTCGCCGGTGCCTTCCACCACTGCCGTGGCGCCAGACAAACGAACCGCAAAACGCTCGCCGCCCACACCTGCGAAGAATGCTTCGCCAGTGGTAGCGCCATACATCACGGTGTTGCCCACAATGATGTTTTGGCTGGCCACGCCGCGGAATTCGAGGCTTGGGCGAACCACAATGCGACCGCCCGACAAACCTTTGCCGGTGTAATCGTTGGCTTCACCAATGAGGTACAGCGTGATGCCCTTGGCCACAAACGCGCCAAAAGATTGACCGCCAGTGCCTTCGAGTTGAATGCGAATGGTGTCGTCTGGCAAACCTTCTGGGTGCACTTTGGTGACGGCACCTGAGAGCATGGCGCCCACAGAACGGTTGACGTTGCGGGCCACTTCCATGAACTGAACCTTCTCACCTTTGTCGATGGCGGCGCGGCTCTTGGCAATGAGCACGTTGTCCAAGGCTTTGTCCAAACCGTGGTCTTGCACATCAATGTGGCGACGGGGTACGTCGGCGGGTACATCGGGCACAGCCAACAAACGGCTGAAATCGAGGCCGCTGGATTTCCAGTGCTCGATGCCTTTGCGTGTGTCTAGCAAATCGGCACGGCCCACCATGTCGTCAAACTTCTTGATGCCCAATTGCGCCATGATTTGACGCACTTCTTCGGCAATGAAGAAGAAGTAATTGACCACGTGCTCTGGCTTGCCAGAGAACTTTTTACGCAACGTAGGATCTTGTGTGGCCACGCCCACAGGGCAAGTATTCAAGTGGCATTTGCGCATCATGATGCAGCCTTCCACCACCAGCGGTGCGGTGGCAAAACCAAACTCGTCTGCGCCCAGCAACGCGCCAATGGCGACATCGCGACCAGTCTTCATTTGACCGTCGGCTTGCACCCGAATGCGGCCGCGCAAGCGGTTCAACACCAAGGTTTGCTGTGTTTCTGCCAGACCAATTTCCCAGGGGCTGCCAGCGTGCTTGATGGAGGACCAAGGTGATGCGCCAGTGCCGCCGTCGTGACCGGCAATCACCAAGTGATCGCTCTTGCACTTGGCCACGCCTGCGGCAATGGTACCCACGCCAATTTCAGACACCAACTTGACGCTGATGTCGCTGTGCGGCGCCACGTTTTTCAAGTCGTGAATGAGTTGGGCCAAATCTTCAATGGAATAAATGTCGTGGTGTGGCGGAGGAGAAATCAAACCCACGCCTGGCACAGAGTGACGCAACTTGCCGATGTAGTCGGACACTTTGCCACCTGGCAATTGACCACCTTCACCCGGCTTAGCACCTTGCGCCATCTTGATCTGAATTTGATCAGCACTGTGCAAGTATTCGGCGGTGACACCAAAGCGGCCTGAAGCCACTTGCTTGATCTTGGAGCGGAGGGAATCGCCAGCCTCGAGGGGCATGTCGACTTCGACTTCTTTGGCGCCAATGACGCTTTTCAAAGTCTCGCCCTTTTTGATGGGGATGCCTTTGAGTTCGTTGCGATAACGCGCAGAGTCTTCACCACCTTCACCGGTGTTGCTCTTGCCGCCAATGCGGTTCATGGCAACGGCCAATGTAGCGTGTGCTTCTGTGGAAATAGAGCCCAAAGACATGGCACCGGTGGCGAAACGTTTGACGATTTCGCTAGCGGGTTCTACTTCATCAATCGAAATGGCTTTAGCAGGATCGATCTTGAATTCGAACAAACCTCGCAGTGTCATTTGACGCTTGGTTTGGTCGTTGATGATCTGGGCGTATTCTTTGTACGTGTTCCAGTTATTGGCACGCGTGCTGTGCTGCAACTTGGCAATGGCGTCGGGTGTCCACATGTGCTCTTCACCGCGAGCGCGCCATGCGTATTCACCGCCGGCGTCGAGCATGGTAGCCAACACGGGGTCGTTGCCAAACGCTGCCTTGTGCATGCGCAAAGCTTCTTCGGCAATTTCAAAAATACCAATGCCTTGCACGCGGCTAGGTGTGCCTGTGAAGTACTTGTTGACGGTTTCGGTGTTGACGCCAATGGCTTCAAACAACTGCGCGCCGCAATACGACATGTAGGTGCTGACACCCATCTTGGACATGATCTTGGACAGGCCCTTGCCCACCGCTTTGATGTAGTTGTAGATGGCTTTATCAGCAGACAAATCACCTGGCAACTCTTTGTGCAAAGCTTGCAAAGTTTCCATGGCTAGGTAGGGGTGAACGGCTTCTGCGCCGTAACCCGCCAACACCGCAAAGTGATGCACTTCGCGGGCTGTGCCGGTTTCCACCACCAAACCAGCTGTGGTGCGCAAGCCTTCGCGCACCAAGTGTTGGTGAATAGCAGACAGGGCCAGCAATGCAGGAATGGCCACTTGGGTGGGCGTCACACCGCGGTCGCTGATGATCAAAATGTTGTGGCCACCTTTGATGGCGTCAACGGCTTCAGCACACAAGGAAGCCAGCTTGGCTTCAACGCCTTCACGGCCCCAAGCGGCTGGGTAAGTGATGTCTAAAGTAGCGCTCTTGAACTTGCCTTGTGTGGACTGTTCAATGTTGCGCAACTTGGCCATGTCTGCAAAGTCCAACACTGGCTGGCTCACTTCCAAGCGCATGGGTGGGTTGACTTGGTTGATGTCGAGCAAGTTGGGCTTGGGACCAATGAAGGACACCAATGACATCACGATGGCTTCGCGGATCGGGTCGATCGGTGGGTTGGTCACTTGCGCGAACAACTGCTTGAAGTAGTTGTACAGCGGTTTGTTTCTATCTGACAAAACAGCCAAGGGGCTGTCGTTGCCCATGGAGCCCAAGGCTTCTTCGCCGGCTTGGGCCATAGGGGCCAACAAGAACTTGATGTCTTCTTGCGTCGTGCCAAAGGCTTGCTGCAAGTCAAGCAAGTTTTCGCTTGATGCGGGCGCGTTGGCTGTGGTTTCTTTCACGTCGTCCAACTTGATGCGCAAGTTTTCAATCCACTGCTTGTAGGGCTTGCTGCTGGCCAGGTTCGACTTGAGTTCTTCGTCATCGATCATGCGACCTTGTTCCAAATCGATCAGGAACATCTTGCCGGGCTGCAGGCGCCATTTGCGAACAATTTTGCTTTCTGGAATGGGCAACACACCCGTCTCAGAACCCATGATGACCATGTCATCGTCGGTGATGCAATAGCGTGAAGGGCGCAAACCGTTGCGGTCCAAGGTGGCGCCAATTTGGCGACCATCGGTAAACACAATAGATGCGGGGCCGTCCCATGGCTCAAGCATGGCGGCGTGGTATTCGTAGAAGGCCTTGCGGCGTTCGTCCATGGTGTTGTGGTTTTCCCATGGCTCCGGAATCATCATCATCACAGCTTGGCTGATGGGGTAACCGGCCATGGTGAGCAACTCTAGGCAGTTGTCGAAAGTGGCTGTATCGGATTGGCCGGCAAAGCTGATGGGATACAGCTTGATCTCACCGTTGTGCGCAACATAGCGATAGGGGTGAGCCAAAGGCCACTCTGGGAAAGTGTTGGTAGAGAATCGTTGGTGCACCAAACCGAGTGCAGACACGCAGCGCTGGTCTTGCAAGTCAAGATAGTAGGTACCAACTTGGTCGGCCAACAACAAGCCTTTGTACACCACAGTGCGGCTGGACATGCTGGGAATGTAGTACTCGTTGCTGTGCTTCAGCTTGAGGTTTTGAATGGCGGCACTGGCTGTTTTGCGAATGACGTACAGCTTGCGCTCGAGGGCATCTTGCACAATGACATCGGCGCCACGGCCAATGAAAATCTGCTTTAGTACAGGTTCTTTTTCGCGCACGGTGGGCGACATGGGCATGTCACGGTTCACCGGCACGTCACGCCAGCCCAACAACACCTGACCTTCCGCTTTGACTGCGCGCTCAAGTTCTTGTTCGCAAGCCATGCGGGAGGCATGTTCTTTCGGCAAGAACACCATGCCCACGCCGTACTCGCCCTGTGCTGGCAAAGTCACACCTTGCTTGGCCATCTCGTCTCTGTAAAGCGCATCTGGCAACTGAATCAAAATACCTGCGCCGTCACCCATCAACTTATCGGCACCCACCGCACCCCGGTGGTCCAAGTTTTCAAGAATCTTCAGGGCTTGAGTGACGATGGCATGCGTTTTGGCGCCTTTGATATGAGCCACAAAGCCCACACCACAAGCGTCGTGTTCTTGAGTTGGGTCGTACAGACCCGTTTGTTGCAAAGCTAATTTTTCGGCAGCCGAAGTCATGGCGCACTCCTAAAGATATTTCGCGGGAAAGAGAGCATATTGCATTGCAACAAAAATGCCAAGAAAAATAATTGGGGTCAGATGAACATTAATTTCTTGTTTTTACAAAATTTAATTAATTGGGGACAGATCAAAATAGAGTTAAAAAGAATTCATATTGGTGAGATTTTTCACCTATTTACGACTTCAAAGTGGTGTTTTTGAATGGCCTGCCCGCCTTTTGCGGCAGGATGGGCGTCTGAGTTGTCTTCTGCAAAGACTTTAAAAACTCGGGTCGACCCACGACTCGGCTCTTCAAAACTGACTCCGTGAGGTCTTTTTGGATTGAAGCAGAAAGCCCGCCCGCCACAAATTCTGCATAAGCAGCCTCCCGAGAAAACGGCGTATTGCCCAAGCCCCAATAAAGGGCATGTGGCGTCACCAATTTGTCGATTTTTTGACCAATTAGGTGCTTGTAGCTGGACCAATTGAAATCTTCAGCCGACTCAGCCAGTCCTGCCCTGACGGGATTTAAATCGATGTAGGCCATGCACGTCAGAAGATAGGCCTCCGAATCAAGCACCGAGGATTTGTAACGCCCCTCCCACAATGTGCCACTGCGCTTATGGCGATGATTGAAGTAACGCACATAAGTTCTGCCAACCGCCTGCATCATCAAGGACATAGCCTCGTCGCTGGGCGGCGTGAGCAGCATGTGAAAGTGATTGTCGAGCAACACATAGGCATTCACAGCCACTTTGTGGCGTTGCGATTCCTCTAGCCAAAGGCTGTAAAGCATCTTGCGATCGGCCTCATCCAACACGATAGGCTGACGATTGTTCCCCCGCTGAATGACGTGATGCGGGTAACCGGGAAGGGCTAAACGAGGATGACGAGCCATGCGTGAATGCTAACCCGAAAGAAATTAATGTTGATCTGACCCCAATTAAGGGTAACGCGATGCAAGGGATTCGGTGAGGCCGAATTCGGTCAGGAGGGCTTGGAGGCGGTCGGCGGCGCCGGCTTTGGGGCGGCCGGTGTAGCGGGCCAGGATGAGTTCGTTTTTCATGCTGTGTTCCCAGCCCACCAGTTCGGTGACCGTGACGGTGTAACCTTTGGACTCTAGGTACAGGCAGCGCAAGACATTGGTCAGTTGGCTGCCAATTTCGCGAGTGTGCAAGGGGTGGCGCCAGAGTTCGGCCAAAGGGGTGCGCGATAAATTCAAGGCTTTGTTTTGGCGTAGCTTGGCGGCCACTTCGGCCTGGCAACAGGGTACCAAGACCATGGCGCGGGCTTTTTTCAGCAAACCAAAGGCAATGGCGTCGTCGGTGGCGGTGTCGCAAGCATGCAATGCGGTAACCACATCAATTTGCGAGGGCATTTGATCAGACTGTGATGACTCGGCCACCGAGGTGTTCAAAAAGACCATTCGCTTGAAATCCAAACGCTGAGCCAATGCACGCGAAGCCTCAACCAATTCGGCGCGAGTTTCAATGCCGTAAATGTGACCTTCAGACAAAACCTTGAAAAACAAGTCGTAAACAATGAAGCCCAAATAAGACTTGCCAGCACCGTGATCGGCCAAGGTCAAGCCCTGACTCTCTGAAGCCGAAGTCTCCTCAGCCAACTCTTTCAAAATCTTTTCAATGAACTGATAGAGATGCAAAACCTGCTTGAGTTTGCGGCGTGAGTCTTGGTTCAGTTTGCCTTCGCGTGTGAGGATATGCAGCTCTTTGAGCAACTCAATCGATTGCCCCGGGCGCAGATCGAGATCCAATGGCTTGGCCGCTTCAGACTTGGTGTTATTTTTTTTCATCGTTGTCATTCTGAGGTAATGAGGGCCCCACATTCAAGTCTTGCCAACCCTGCAAACCCAACCGGTTTAGGGTGGCCATGTTGGCTTCAAAAATATCTTCTGCGTCAGGAAAAGCAGCCACCGCGCGGTCAATGCTGGCTTCCCGAATCAAGTGCAATGTTGGGTACGGCGACCGATTGGTGAAGTTGGTGATGTCGTCTTCGTCAGTGCCCGCGAATTGGTACTGCGGATGGAAACTGGCAATTTGAATCACACCCTCTAAATCAAGCGCCACCAAGCAATCGTCGGCCACGTTCAAGAAATCGTTGTAATCGTAAAAATCGTGCAGCAAATTCTGAATGACCAAAACGGTGGTATCGCGCACCGATGCATCAAGCGATACCAAGTCATTCAACTCACGCAGTAAGTCGTCGCGCAAAGTTTCCAAATCATCAGCATCACTCACCACACAGTGCACCTGTCCTTTGACATACACCGACTTGGCAAACGGGCACAAATTCAAGCCGATGACCGCACGCTCTAACCAACGCAAGGTGTCTTGAACCATCACGTCCGCAGTGACTTGTTTCATACAGAATCCTTTTGAGAATTCAAGGCATTGGCGATCAAGAACGACAAGATCCAACCCACCACGCAGCACAAACCTGTGGCGGCCCAGGTCCACTGCCATCCACCCACTTGCGAAGCCAACCAAGCCACCAAGGGCGGCCCTGCAAACTGACCTGCTGCAGAGCCTTGTTGCATCCAGCCGACGGTGGTGGACACATTGCGTTCATGGGGCGCCAAGCGAACAGCCAAAGAAAACAAAGTGCCTGGCACCAAGCCACCACAAGCAGAGAACAAAAGCACACCGGCGTATCGCAACCAAGGCCAACTTTGAGTGAATTCAGAAAAAGCCAACAAAGCGCCTAAGCCCATTGCCAAAAATCCCAAGGCCAGCAACACACTGGGATGAAAACCTCTTTGCAACAAACGGCCTGAAGCCATGTTGCCCAACATGTTGACAGCTGCGGCCACTGCGGTGAGCAAGCCCAAAGTGACGCCAGACAAACCCGCCTGGGTGTAGATAGAAGGCAAGAAACCGACCACCGCCAGCCACTGGCCCGAGTACATGGCAAAACAAAGTGCGACCCACCAAGGTCCTGGTGCTGAAAGTGTTTCGCGCAATCGCTGAGGCCACGCAACGGCTTTGGCAACCGGTGTTTTAACTTGCCCATCCTTTGGCTCAGCAGCGAACGCCAGCACATCGGCAGGCACGACACGCCAGAAAACGAAAGCCATCGCCCACGTTAAAACTGCAAACAAAATCCACCAGCTGCGCCATCCCCATTCTGGCAACCACATCGGTCCAACCAACAAAGTGAGCGCCGTGCCTGCGGGCATGTAAGCACCCCAATAGCCCAGAAGCTTTCGCATGTGCTGTTCGCTCACCAATTTGCGAATAAGTCCGGGCGCAGGCAAGGTGACCCACAAAAATCCTACGCCTTCAAGGGCCCGCCAAACCATCAGGCTGAAAACACTGTCGGCTGTGGCACCCATGACACTGGCAAAGCCCAAAACCAAGAGGCCTGCCAACATGCTTCGCTTCAAGCCCAAGCCATCGGCTGACAAGCCAACAGCCAGTGCCAAAGTCATGCCGGCCAATTGCACCAAGGAGAGCAAGAAGCCTGACTGCATCAAACTCAAGCCCAAGGTTTGACTTAACTCAGGCAAAGCCGGCGGCAGTTTGCCAATTTGCAAAGCAGCCACCACGCCCGAAAAAATAACGCCGTAAGCAGGCCCTAAAGACGCTGGCTTTGAAGGCACCGAACTTACGCTGGTCATACCAACAATCGACGGCCCGTTAAGCGCTCATGTTCCCGGGCCGCAAAGCGATCGGTCATGCCCGCAATGTAGTCAGCCACCGCACGGGGCGTTTCTTCACGCGCTGCAAAATCAGAAGACATCTCTTGGGGACTGCTGAGGTAGGCGTCAAACAACTCGCGCACCACCACTTGCGCATGGATGGTTTTTTCCATCACCTGCGGGTGCCGATACAGGTGCTTGAAAAGAAACGATTTCATGGCCTGTACTTGCTCTGCCATCGCATCACCAAACGCCACCATGGCGCCAGCCCGTCTGGCCTCATCGGCACTTTGCGGCGCATGCAATTTCAAATGTGCACGTGTGGTGTCAATCACGTCATAGACTTGATCACTGAGCATGCGGCGAATGGTTTCATACAGGAGGCGTCTGGATTTTGAGGGCACGGCCAAACCTGGATGCTGTTGCAAGGTCAAACTTTGATAGTTGGCAAACAAAGGCACCTCGGCCATTTGCGACAGGGTGAGCAAGCCCGAACGCACGCCATCGTCAATATCGTGGGCGTTGTAAGCAATGGCATCGGCCAAATTGCACAGTTGGGCTTCTAAGCTGGGTTGTGTGCCTGTTAAAAATCTTGACGCTACGCCCCCGGGTTCTTGCGCTTCGATCAAGAGCGCATTGCGCCTTGCACAGTGCTTCAAAATGCCTTCACGCGTTTCAAAGGTGAGGTTCAGTCCGTCAAAGTCGGGGTAGCGTTCTTCCAAATGATCGACCACACGCAGACTTTGCAAGTTGTGCTCAAAGCCGCCAAACGCTTGCATGCATTCATTCAAGGTGTCTTGGCCGGCATGGCCATAGGGGGTATGCCCTAAATCGTGGGCCAGCGCCACCGCCTCCACCAAATCCTCATTCAAACCCAAGGCGCGAGCAATGGAACGGCCCAGCTGGGCGACTTCCAAAGAATGCGTCAATCGGGTGCGAAACAGATCGCCTTCGTGATTGAGGAAGACCTGCGTTTTGTAGACCAGTCGCCGAAAAGCTGTTGAGTGAACGATGCGATCGCGATCCCGTTGAAAGTCATTGCGCGTTGGCGCAGGCACTTCGGCATGCCGCCTCCCGCGCGATTGCTCAGCATGACATGCGTAGATTTCAAGCACAGCAACGATCAATCACTGCACGCACCATGGCCTCTGGCGCCGCACTGACGCGGGCTTTGCCAGGGCCTTCGATCAAGACAAACTGGATGTCGCCCGCCACAGATTTTTTGTCATGCAACATGAGCGCCAAGTATTGGCCAGCGTTGTCTTGAGCATTCAACACGGGGCCTTTGGTGGGCAAACCTGCACGCTCGATGAGCATCGTCAAGCGCCTCACAAAAGCTGCATCGATCAATCCCATTTCGGCCGACAAGTGCGCCGCCATGACCATGCCGCAAGCAACCGCTTCGCCATGCAGCCATTCCCCATAACCCAGCCCAGCCTCGATGGCGTGTCCAAACGTGTGGCCAAAATTCAAGATGGCACGCAAGCCTGCTTCGCGTTCATCTTGCCCCACAACAAAAGCCTTGATTTCGCAACTGCGCTTCACGGCATGCGCCATGGCCTGGGTCTGACATGCTTTCAAAGCATCAATATTGGCTTCAATCCAATCAAAAAATGCCATATCGGAGATGGGGCCATATTTGATGATTTCAGCCAAGCCGGCGCTGAGCTCACGTGCAGGCAAAGTTTTCAAAACACCCAAGTCGCAGACCACTCGCTGCGGCTGATAAAAAGCCCCAATCATGTTCTTGCCCATGGGATGGTTGATGGCTGTTTTGCCGCCCACCGAAGAGTCCACTTGCGCCAACAAAGTGGTTGGCACTTGCACAAAGGGCACACCTCGCATGAAGCTGGCCGCTGCAAAACCCGTCATGTCGCCGACCACGCCACCGCCAAGGGCAAACAAAACAGTTTTGCGATCACAAGCTTGGCTGAGCAAGCTGTCAAAGACAAGATTTAGCGTGAGCCAATCTTTGTACACCTCGCCATCTGGCAATTGAATGCTGTGAATGCTTTTGTAATGAGCCGACAATGCCTGGCGCAAAGCCGCTTCGTAAAGTGGTGAAACCGTGGTGTTGGTCACGATCAAGGCCGCGGCGGCTTTGGGCAACTGTTCGTAAGTAGCCGCTTCACCGATCAATTTTTCACCAATCAAGATGTCGTAACTTCTGTCCGCCAAATCAATTCGGACGGTTTCAGTGGGCGTGTACAAAGCGTTCATGTTCGACTTGAATGGTGTTGTGAGTGGTGGTGTGATGGGTGCGTGTCAAAACCATCAAGAGACAACTCTCCAATAATGGTATTGAGCAATTTGCTGATGCTGGGGCGTCCTGTGTCAACCACATGATGCGCTGTCTCACGATAGAGAGGATCGCGAACACTGAATAAATCTCTTATTTTTGCTTGTGGGTCATTGACTTGCAACAGCGGTCTTTGCGTGTCATGCCTAAGCCTTCTAAAAACCTCTTCCGGTGTGGAACGCAAATAAACCACCTTGCCCCGGGCATGCAAGTTTTGACGGTTGACAGGCCGCAATACCGCGCCCCCACCCGTGGACAAAACGCCGTGATGGTGCTTGCTCAAGTCGTCAATGACGTTTTGCTCAATGTCGCGAAAACGCTCTTCACCTTCCCGGTCGAAGAACTCCCGAATCGAACAACCCAAACGCTGCTCGATGACGCTGTCGGAATCTAAAAAGGGCAAGCCGAGACGACGCCCCATCTGTCTGCCGATGGTCGTTTTGCCAGATCCTGGAAGGCCAACAAAAATAATGAGCAAAAGTAGAAATTCAAGGAACGATTGATTCTCCAAGTGTATTCGAGGGCGGCGGGCTTAGGTTCTCGGCCAGCACTCTGGGGGTCACAAAAATCAGCATTTCAGTTTTACGCTGAGTGGCTTGCTGGGTTTTAAACAGCCATCCCAGCCAAGGCAATGCACCCAATCCGGGTAGTTGGGCCTTATCGTCCTTGTCGGCGGCCTCCAAAATGCCGCCAATGACGACCGTACCGCCGTTGTCCACCAAAACCTGAGTTTTGACATGTTTGGTGTTGATGGCAAACCCGGCTGCAGTAATTTGCCCCACACTGTCTTTGGAGATGTCCAACTCCAACACGACAGCCCCTTCAGGGGTAATTTGTGGCGTGACTTCTAACTTCAAGTTGGCTTTGCGAAACGCCACAGATGCCGCACCATTGCCGTTGTTCACTTGATAAGGCAACTCTGTGCCTTGCTCAATCAAAGCTTTGGTTTGATCGGTGGTGATCACCCTCGGACTGGCCACCACTTTGCCTCTGCCGTCGGCTTCAAGCGCCGAAATTTCAAGGTTCAAAAATTGATGGGCGCCTGCGTTGAACAATGAGACGGCAAAGCTGGGGGTGGGATAGATGGTTTGGCCGGCTGAACCTGCTGGCAAATTTAACCAGTAAGAGGGCTGAACGCCGCCTACACCGCCTTGCACTTGCCCACTGATGGCCGCATTGACTGGTTTGGCATTGGCAGAAAAAGGCGCTGCAAATGGTGCCGCAAAAGCACCTCCCAATCGAACGCCCAAGGATTGACCAAATTGAGACTCCGCCTCCACAATTTTGGCTTCGATCATCACTTGCCGCACCGGAATATCGAGCCGTTGAATGACCTCTTGAAGTTGTTTCAAGTAAGCAGGCGTGTCTAAAAAGAACAATTGATTGGTTCTAGGATCGGCCATGACTGACCCCCGCGCACTCAACCATTTGTGAGCGCCAGCAGATGCGCCGCCACTGGACAATTGCAAGCGTTGGGTCACATCCAGCGCTTTGGCGTATTTCAAAGGGATCACAAGCGTTTTTAAATGTTCGGGGACCTCCGTTTTGGGTCCAATCCACAAGACACCCGCTTGTTGCGTTGCCACCAAATTCTTGGACTGAACCACCACAGCCAAGGCTTCCCGCCAAGTCATGTCTGCCAAGTGCAAACTGACAGGTCCAGACACCCCCTCTGCAACGATTAAGTTTTGCTTACCGATTTCAGCCAAGGATTGAAGCAAAGCCTTCACTTCCATGTTTTGAAAACGCCATTTCATTTTTGGATCCGCTTCCAGTGCGCTGAGTGGCAACACGCAGACAACTTGAAGGCATGCCCCTATCAAGCAGCGTTTTGTGCGTGAGCCTGAACATTTGAAACCGCTCATGGCAGCACCTTGTCCCAAGCCAGCAAAGTGTGGGGCAGGCTCAGCTCAGTCCCTGCTCCCCCCTCCAGCCAAAGCCCCTGCGTATCCAAAGAAAGGACACGGCGGTTTTCAATGCCCAGGTATTGGCCAGGCCGAACGGCTTGAATTTGTCGACCCAACTGAAGCAGTGTCCAAGTCCAGTCTTGGCTCGAGGGATCCACCGACTGTGCAGCGCCCACAAGGCGCATTTGACTCAGCGACTGGTCTGGCCACAAGTGGCTTTTCTGAACGCTGATGTTGAGGTTGTTGTGATTGACGTTGAGCTTGACATTGCCTTCGGCAGCGCTGCGAATGTTTGCCTGCAATTCAACGCCAGTGTCGGTGAAGGCATCTTGTGCGTCCCACAACAAGTGCAATTGCCCCTCCAAGGAGAAATGTCCATCAGGCAGGCGGCGCCATGTGATTGCAGTCCAATTGCCATTTTGAAACCACTGATTAAGGGCTTTCCAGAAAGATGCGGTGGCCATTTCAGGCCCTTTCACATTGAAGGTCAAAGTACCGGCTTCAAAGCCATGTTCATTGGGCAAAGGCGTCAAGGTCATTTGTTCAATGCGCAAGTTTTGAGCATGGGCCATTCTTTGTAAACGATGGATCAACTGGCTGCGCAGTACAGAGTTTGGCCAAGCCAATATCAAGTCATCCAACGCCAATTGGTATTCCAGCTGTGACGCTTTTGATTTTTCATTGCAAACTGCCAATCACCATGACGCGCCACACTCTTGCCTCGGCTGTCGCAAACAATTGACGGTTGCGCCAGCGCAGGCTGGCTGCTGGCCATCTGCGCGATGCAACATCCACACAAGTGTTGAAGCAACTCTGCAACCATGTTGTGAGTGTCATGGGGCAGACTTGGTGGGCGTGCTTGAAGCACTTGTGGCATGCGTCCAAAGATGGGCCTTTAAGACGTAGGTCACCTGATTTGGCCCACGCTGTGAAGCTTGTGTTGTCGCTTGTGTTGTCGCTTGTGTTGTCGCTTGTGTTGTCGCTTGTGTTGTCGCTTGTATTAAGGAGCGGTGAGTTTGAATCACTTGGGGCGCTGTTTTCCAACGATCAAACCCATTCAATTCGTTCATCAGGCTTTGCCAATCTGCTGCAGATTCGCTCAGGGCTTCAAACTCAAGTCTGCCGTTTTGCCATATTAAGCTTTGTACATTTTGAAATTGAGCGACCTGACCCGTTGGGCTGAGAGTTTTTTTCAGAAGGATGTGCTGCACATCGGTGAGGTCTTCACGCTCTGCTTGTCTGCGCGAAAGATGCATCACACGCGCTTTCAACTCTGCCAATTCAAGTTGCGAAAGGGCTGACTCTGCTTCCTGTACAGGCTTGGAATCCTGCGAACCCTTGTCGCGTAGCGAATGAACCATCAGTGTGGCCATATCGCGCTCTGCTTCTGATTCCAACCAAAAAATGGTGCCCAACATCAAAATCAACCCCACGCACCATGCACCAGTGATATCAGTCCAAGTACGCTTCCATTCGGGTATGGATGAACGAATCAAATTCAACATAGATCGCTTCCTTTGAACAACTTAAAGTAGCGGTGGGCCAGCTCGCCCGGGTATGGCAAGCTGAAAGCATGGGCAACAGTTTCAGGCTGCAGGCCCCAGGACTCACTCAAAGCTTCGCTTTGCGACGAAGAAGTGAAGACATCCAATTGAAAATTCAATGCGGCAAGTTGAGCCCGATAAGCCTGCACCAAACTTTGATGGCAAGCCACATACCTAGCGAACCATTGACCTTGCGCGGTGACCCGAACTTCAAAGTCCATGAACAGCTGGGCCACCGGCACTTGCAACAGAGTTGCAGCTTCTAACCAACATTCAGCAGCGATGTCATCGGGACGCCAATGGGCTTGGCAGTGCAACTCTCTTTCTAAAATTTCAGGGGAATCAAGCATCAGCGCCGCAGTAATGCGCTGTGATGGATGCTTTAAATCAAGCCAATTTTCAAAACAATCAGCGCGCAATTGCTTCAAGAGATCGGACAGGTTGACAGCCCTTCGAAACAGTGTTTGACCACCTTGCGTGGCAATGGCAACCCAGGTTTTGACAGGGCTTGTCTGTGGTCCTGCAGGTTCTGCTGGCCGTGCTTGGCTGCTAGAAATAGGCAGATCAAAGGCCTCTAAAGGCACAGGCACAGCGCTTACAACAAACCGCAAAGGCGCGGCGGGCCAAAGTGTGAGGGAGGGCGGCACGAATGAACTTTCAAGATCTGGCAACAGAGCTTTGATTGAACACATGATTCCGATTTGAAAGGACTACAATTCCCAACAATTGAGTTGCTTTGTGCAACCTTCAAAATCTGCCTTCTGCCCAGCAGTTTTTTATAATGCGGTCAGCGGTTTTTTCCGCTTCATCCATGTCCAAAAAATCCAACTCAAACTCACCTCAACAGCCAGATTTGATTGAATCACCCCGATTGCATTGGGCGCTGCGTGCTTGTCTTTGGGCAGGGGGTTTGGTGCTTGCAGGTTTGATGTCGATCTTGATGGTGGTGGGCGTGGCCATGGTGATGGCCTACCCCCAACTTCCCGACATCTCTGATTTGGCCGATTACCGCCCCAAGTTACCGCTGCGCGTTTACACCGCTGATGGCGTGCTAATGGGCGAGTTTGGTGAAGAACGGCGCAACCTCACACCCATCAAAGAAATTCCGCAAGTCATGAAAGACGCCGTGCTGTCCATTGAGGATGCACGCTTTTACCAACACGGCGGCCTGGACTATTTGGGTCTCATCAGGGCTGGCGTTGCCAACTTGAGCAAGCGCAAGAGCCAAGGTGCATCCACCATCACCATGCAAGTTGCACGCAATGTTTACTTGTCGACTGAAAAAACATACACCCGCAAAATTTATGAAATTTTGCTCACCTTCAAACTCGAACATTTGCTCACCAAAGATCAAATTCTCGAGATCTACATGAATCAAATTTTCTTGGGCAACAGAGCCTATGGATTTGCTTCAGCAGCCGAAACCTATTTTGGCAAACCGCTCAAAGACATCAGCATTGCAGAAGCGGCCATGTTGGCAGGCTTGCCCAAAGCACCCTCTGCATACAACCCTATCAGCAATCCCAAACGGGCTCGCTCAAGGCAGTTGTACATCATTGAGCGCATGGAAGAAAACGGCTTCATCACAGCCAAGCAAGCCACCGAAGCCAAGGCTGAGCCACTGCGCATTCGACCCAACAGCGACAAGGGCCGAATTCATGCGGAATATGTGGCTGAAACAGTCCGCCAAATGATGTTTGCACAGTATGGCCAAGAGACTTACACGCGCGGCCTGAACGTTTACACCACCCTGCAATCGACCGAACAAATTGCTGCCTATCAAGCTTTGCGTCAAGGCATCATGGACTTTGAGCGCCGTCAGGTGTATCGAGGTCCCGAAAAATTCATCGTGCTACCAGCTTCACCCAAAGAAACGGAAGACGCCATTGACGATGTGCTGGAAGACCATCCCGACAACGGCGATGTGATGTCAGCGGTAGTCTTGGAAGTTGGCCCCAAGAAAATTGTGGCTGTCAGACAAAACGGAGAGCAGCTCGAAATCACGGGCGATGGCCTCAAGCCTGCCCAGTCTGGCCTTTCCGACAAGGCGGGCCCTAACATCCGAATCAAACGCGGCGCAGTGATTCGGGTGGTTCAAACGCCCAAAGGAACTTGGGAAATTACACAATTGCCGGAAGTTGAAGGTGCATTCGTGGCCATCAATCCGAGAGATGGCTCAGTCAGAGCGCTGGTGGGTGGATTTGATTTTGCCAAGAACAAATTCAACCATGTGATTCAAGCTTGGCGTCAACCTGGCTCTAGCTTCAAGCCGTTCATCTACTCGGCTGCCTTGGAAAAGGGCTTTACCCCAGCCACCATAGTGAACGATGGACCGCTGTTTTTTGATGCCGGCGTCACAGGCGGTCAAGCTTGGGAACCCAAAAACTACGACGGAACATTTGAAGGCCCGATGAGCGTTCGCAGAGGCCTGGCCAAGTCAAAGAACATGGTTTCCATTCGCATCTTGCAGTCTGTGGGCACCCGAAATGCCCAAGAATGGGTCACCAAATTTGGCTTTGACGAGGACAAACACCCCGCCTACCTCACCATGGCTCTTGGCGCAGGCTCAGTCACGCCCATGCAAATGGCCACCGGCTACTCGGTCTTTGCCAATGGCGGCATGCGCGTGCAACCTCACGTGATCACACGCGTGACAGACCAAAAAGGCAAAGTTTTGGTGGACAGTCCGGCACAACCCGTCGATGAAGCCGATCGCGCCATTTCGCCTCGCAACGCATTTGTGATGACCAGTTTGCTGCAAGAGGTCACACGTTCTGGCACTGCGGCCAAAGCCCGCGTTGCCCTGAAACGTGACGATATATATGGCAAAACCGGCACCACCAACGATTCGATGGATGCTTGGTTTGCAGGCTACCACCGCAATTTGGCAGCCGTGGTTTGGATTGGCTACGACACACCTCGCAAGCTGGGCGATCGTGAAACAGGCGGCGGTTTGAGCTTGCCCGTCTGGATCAGCTTCATGGAAACTGCCCTCAAAAACATGCCTGTGATGGATGCCATCGCGCCTGAAGGCGTGGTCTATGTCAACGGTGAGTGGTACTTTGACGAATATGCCAGGGGCGGTGGTGTAACCAGCCTAGGCTTGGGCAACGAAAAGGGGGGCAGCCTGCCAGAACCTGACGAGAAAAAACGAATTCTCGATCTGTTCAGAAATTGAGTTGCGCTTCCTAGAATTGAAGCTTGACGCCCGACTGTGAAGTGCCAAAGCGGGAAAGATTTTCAAAAAACTCACCCTCGCCCTTGGTGTCCTGCCAGGCACCGTCTTTGAATTTGTAATGGTAGCCCCCTGACTTGGCGGCCAGCCACACTTCATGCAAGGGTTTTTGCAAATTCACAATGATCTGGCTTCGATTGCTGAAGGTGATGGTGATCATGCCGCCCACCCGTTGATTGTCGATGTCAGCATCGGTTTCATCGTTGATTCGATCGCAACTGGTCTCGATCCGAGACAAAAGACGTTCAGCAGTATCCAGAAATTCAAGGTCGGTCATTACAATCCGTGACATGTTCAAAGTATTGAGAATTTTAGTCCTTGCCCAAACCCTTGGCGTTTGTGCGGTGGCTTTGACGGCATGCGGTCAAAAAGGGCCATTGGTTCATCCCCAAGATCCCTTGTCTGCTGATCGCGCTACTTTGCTGCAAACCTTAACGCCTGGTTTTTCAAACGGGGCCAAAGCAAAAACTCCCCAACCAGCTCCTGCTGCGCCTCAAGCGCCAGCTCCCCAGAATCTGCCCGCCTCCAAACCATGAACGCCAACACCCTTCCTGGACAGCCTCACATCGCTTACCAAGCCAACACCTTGTGCATGGAGGACGTGAAGCTGGCCGATGTGGCAGCCCAATATGGCACGCCTGTTTTTGCTTACTCCAAGGCGTCCATGCTGTCTGCGCTGGCGGCTTACCAGCGCGGCTTTGCGGGCCGCAAAGTTCAAATTTGCTACGCCATGAAGGCCAACTCCAATTTGGCGGTGCTGCAGGTCTTTGCCAAAGCGGGATGTGGTTTTGACATTGTGTCGGGAGGCGAATTGGCCCGCGTTTTGGCAGCCGGCGGCACGCCCGAGAAAATCATTTTTTCTGGGGTAGGCAAAACACGCACCGAAATGCAACAAGCCCTCGAGCTTGGGATTGGTTGCTTCAATGTCGAAAGCGAAGCAGAGCTGGAAGTGCTCAATGATGTCGCCTTGAAACTCGGTAAAAAAGCCCCTGTCAGTTTGCGCGTGAACCCCAACGTAGACCCCAAGACCCATCCCTACATTTCGACGGGTCTGAAAGGCAATAAATTTGGTGTTGCGCACGAAAGCGCTGTGCAAACTTACCTGCGTGCAGCCGCTTTGCCAGGCTTGGCCGTGGTGGGCATTGATTGTCACATCGGCTCGCAAATAACAGAGGCCACCCCTTACTTGGATGCCATGGACCGAATTTTAGATTTGGTGTCCGACATTGAAGCGGCTGGCGTGCCCATTCACCACATTGATTTTGGTGGCGGTTTGGGCATTGACTACAACGGCGACACGCCGCCTGCCGCCGACACCTTGTGGCAACAATTGCTGGCCAAATTGGATGCGCGCGGGTACGGCCATCGTCAGCTCATGATTGAGCCGGGCCGTTCCTTGGTGGGCAACGCTGGCGTGTGCTTGTCAGAAGTGGTGTTTATGAAACCAGGTGAGCAAAAGAATTTTTGCATCATTGATGCAGCCATGAACGATTTGCCTCGCCCTGCCATGTACCAAGCCTTTCACCAAATAGTGCCCGTTAGCCCCCGCGCGGGTGCCACCACTTTGGTGGATGTGGTGGGCCCTGTCTGTGAAAGTGGCGATTGGATTGGTCGCGATCGCCAACTCAATGTGCAAGCAGGCGACACCCTGGCTGTGTTGTCCGCCGGCGCTTATTGCATGAGCATGGCCAGCAACTACAACACCCGGGGGCGTGCCGCCGAAGTGTTGATCGACGGCCAGCAAGTGCATTTGATTCGCCACCGCGAAACACCGGCCGACACTTTTGTGGGCGAAAACTTGGTGCCCTGAACAAAAACCACTTTGGTTTTTTCGAAGTTTCTTTTGCCTGAGCGCATCCAAAAGAAATGCAAAATGGCCAAAGCCGCAATGGCATAAACACAGCGGTGCAACATTCGCCAACGCGCCACACCCATCTTTTTGATGGCCCAGTTGGAAGATGTTGCGGCCAGCAAGCTCAGCAGCACAGCCGCTACAAAACCCACAGCAATGAAAGGCCGCTGGATGATATCGACCCAAATGTCATTCCACGCCAACCCCATGTCAAACAAGCTGTAGCACACGGCATGCAGAAGTGCGTAAAAAAAAGTCAACAAGCCCAAACTGCGCCGAAACAGAAGCCACTCCGGCATTTTCAAGGTCACACGCAATGGCGTGATCAGCAGCGTGATGCACAAAAATCGCAAGGCCCATTCGCCTGTGGCGCGAATTAAATATTCAGCAGGATTGGGGCCCAACTGATCGAGCAATGCTGAGGCAAAAAGCCAAGCAAAGGGCAAGAGCGATACCAACACCAAGCCCTGCTTGACGAAGGGTTTGCGCAGCACATCTCGCAGCATCAAAAGTTCTTGTTCAGATCCATGCCTGCGTAGAGTGAGGCCACTTGGGCTTCATAGCCATTGAACATGAGTGTCTTGCGCTTCTTTTCAAGCAAGCCACCTTCACCAATGCGCCGCTCCATGGCTTGACTCCAACGGGGATGGTCCACTGAGGGGTTCACGTTGGAGTAAAAGCCATATTCTTGTGGCGCTGCTTTGGCCCATGACACCATGGGTTGTTTTTCCACGAAGCGAATTTTGACAATGCTTTTGCCACTTTTAAATCCGTACTTCCATGGCACCACCAAGCGAACTGGTGCGCCATTTTGTTTGGGCATCACTTCACCGTACATGCCAAAACTCAGCAAGCTCAAGGGGTGCATGGCTTCGTCCATGCGCAAGCCTTCGGTGAAGGGCCAATCGATGTAGCCACTGCGCAGGCCGGGCATGGTTTGAGGATCGACCTGGGTCACAAACTCAACAAACTTGGCGCTGGGCAAAGGCTCAACGCGCTTGATCAAATCGGACAAAGAATAGCCAATCCAGGGAATCACCATCGACCAGCCTTCCACGCATCGCAAGCGGTAAATTCGCTCCTGCATCGCGCCCCATTTCATGACATCTTCCAAATTGAAACGGGTGGGTTTTTTCACCAGTCCTTCTACTTCAATCGTCCAAGGTGTCGTTTTCAAGGTATGGGCATAGCGTGCAGGATCTGATTTATCGAGACCAAATTCGTAGAAGTTGTTGTAGCTTGTGGCGTCTTTGTAAGAGGTCACTTTCTCAAGGGTCATGGCGCCTTGAATGGCAGACTGAGTTGCCGGCAGTGCCGCCAATTTGACTGCAGCAGAACCCCCCTGTGCAAAGGCCTCTCGTTGCGCCCAAGAACCCATGCCCAAGGCTGCTGCACCTGCAGACCATTGGCGAAGCAACTGACGCCGATTGGCATACACCTCTGGCGAAGTGATTTCGCTGCTGAAGGGGTGAGTGAATCCATCTTGTTGGGTGCGAATCAGCATGGCTAACTTTCAAAGTAGATGAAGCATTGGAAAACTTCAGCCATAACCCCGTATTGGCAAGGGTTAAAACGGCCAAAAAAATGGGCCCAGAAGGCCCATTTGGTGCATCAGAGCCTTGGCTCTTTGGGTACTTTTAGCGCAAACCAGCAATGTAGTCTGAAACCGCCTTGATTTCACGGTCGTTCAATTTGGCGGCCACTTGGGTCATTTGCAAATTGTTTTTGCGAACGCCATCGCGGAATTGCGTCAGTTGGCTGGCGGTGTAGTCGGCGTGTTGGCCTGACAAGCGAGGGTATTGCGAAGGCATACCTGAACCGTTCGGGCTATGGCAACCTGCGCAAGCTGCAATTTGACGGTCGGCAATGCCACCGCGGTAAATCTTTTCACCCAAAGCAACGGTCTCTTTTTCTTTGGCAAAACCGGGCTTGGCTGGTTTGCTGGCCAAGAAATAGGCCACATTGCGCATATCAGCATCGCTCAGTTGCATGGCAAAACCCATCATGACCGCATTGGCGCGCTTGCCAGATTTGAACTCTTGCAATTGCTTGATGGTGTATTCGGGGTGCTGCTGAGCCAATTTGGGGTTGACGGGCGTGGTTGAGTTGCCATCGGCCATGTGGCATGCAGCGCAAACGCCGCCCACAATGGCTTCGCCTTTGGCCAAATCTGGCTTTTCAGCCTTTGGCGCTGGCGTTGCGGCCAAAACAGAACCAGCCATCAGGGTTGAGGTGAGGGCAGCGAAGAAAAATTGAGTCATTGACTTCATGGTCGACATCCGAAATAGTAGGCGCAAAACCATGAGATTCTACAATGCCTGCTAGCGCCATTTCTGGCGCCCCTCAAGTTTGACCCGAATGGCCACCAAAAATAGTCCCGCCTCAGCCCTCAAAGCGAAGCCTTCAGCACCTGCCAAAACCAGGAAGACACCTGCCAAAGCAGGGCCATTGCCTGAAATAGCGGAAGCCAAGGCCATTACCCCCATGGGCTGGATGCACACCGCTCGCTTTTTAACCACGGCGGCCGAACTCTTTCACCTGCCAGCCTTGGATGTGCCAGAAATTGCCTTTGTGGGCCGTTCCAACGCCGGCAAATCCACCTGCATCAACACCCTCACCCAGCAAAAACAGCTTGCTTTTGCTTCCAAAAAACCAGGGCGCACTCAGCACATCAACTTGTTTGCCTTGGGCAAACAAGGGCTGACAGATGCGGTTTTGGCCGATTTGCCGGGGTATGGCTATGCAGCCGTTCCCAAACAAGACAAATTGCGCTGGCAAAAAGTCATGGCCAACTATTTGGTCACACGGGAAAACCTCAAAGGCATTGTGCTGTTGTGCGATCCCCGATTGGGCATGACCGAACTCGACGAAGTGCTGCTAGAAGTCATTCGCCCCAGGGTTGAAGAGGGTCTGAACTTTTTGGTACTGCTCACCAAAGCCGACAAACTGACCCGCGCCGAAGGCACCAAAGCCTTGTCCATAGCCAAATTGCAAGCGGGGGGCGGCCAAGCCAAACTTTTCTCGGCCCTGAAAAAACAAGGCGTTGAAGACTTGGCCCAATTGATGTGGGATTGGACCCATGAAGAAGCTGACACCCATGCCGCGGGTGACACTCATGATTGAAACTTGGCTACAGGCCTTGCCCCATGGCATTCAATTGAGTTGCCGTGCCGCAGGGCCCAAGGGCGCGCCCGTGTTGATGTTCTTGCACGGTTTTCCTGAAGCGGCCTTTGTGTGGGACGACATGTTGCTGTATTTTTCCAAACCCGAAAACGGCGGCTACCGATGTGTTGCACCCAATTTGCGGGGCTATGAAAAGTCAAGCCAGCCCACCGAAGTGTCTGCCTACCGTGCCAAATTTTTGGTGCAAGACATTGCAGCACTCATTCAAATTGAATCAGGCACATCCCCATTGCAGGCTTTGATAGCCCACGATTGGGGGGGTGGCGTGGCTTGGAACCTGGCCAATCAAATGCCGCAGTTCATGCGCAAACTCGTCATCATCAACTCGCCCCACCCGGGTACTTTTTTGCGTGAGTTGAAAGACAATTCAGCGCAAATTGAAGCCAGCGCTTACATGAATTATTTTTGCGAGCCTCAAGCAGCGCAAGAACTCAGTGCCCATGAATTTGAAAAGCTTTTTGAATTTTTTGAAAAAGGCCTTCAGCCCACTTGGCTGACACCTGAAGTGAAAGCAAAGTACAAAGCGGCATGGTCACATGGTTTGCAGGGCGGTCTCAATTTTTATGTGGCATCGCCTCTCAAACCCAATGAAGCCGGCCAACAAGACCTGCAAAAATTGTCTTTGCCAGACGACATGTTGCGCATTTCAGTGCCAACTTTGTTGCTATGGGGCATGCAAGATGTGGCGCTGCTGCCCAGCTTGAATGAAGGCTTGGAGGCCTACATTCCCAAGCTCACTTATGTCCCTATTGCCGATGCCTCGCACTGGGTGCTGCACGAACAACCCGAGCGCGTTCAGCGAGAAATCACGGCGTTTTTGTAAACCGACTTCTCGCCCTCGGGGCGCGTTTTAAAGCGCTTGTGCACCCAATAATATTGCGAGGGTGAGCGGCGAACCGCCTTCTCAATTGCCTCGTTCATTCGAATCGTATCGACCCTTAAATCATCGCTTGGGAATTCGCGCCAAGCCTCTTCCACTTCTATTTCATAGCCCTCAGGGGTCATGCGCGTCACCAGTGTCAAAACTTGCGCCCGCCCCAGTCGTGCAAATCTTGGCAAGGATGGCACTGTTGCTGCGTTCACGCCCATGAAGGGCACAAAGATGGACTCTTCGGGACCAAAATCCATGTCGGGTGACAAGTGCAGCATCTCTCCCTGGCGCAAGCCACTCATGATTTGCTTCACACCTTCTCGACGGAAATAAGGCTTCACATTGCCGGTGCGTTGGCGTCCTTCAGTCACCCACTCGTCCATCACTTTGTTGTGTTGCGGCACAAAAATAAAGGCTACCGGTTTGTTGGCTCTTAAGGTGAGCGCCATACCACCCGCATCGAGACCCACAAAATGGGGGGCCAAAATAATCTTCGGGCCGTCGGCATCCAATTGAGAAAATGCAGCAGCGGTCCCAACCCATTTCAAACGCGATTCAACCAGCTGCAAAGGCGCATGCCACAGCCATGATCGGTCTAGCAACGATTGCGCGAACTGCACAAAATGGGCGCGCGTGAGTTGCTTGATTTCTTGATTTGATTTTTCTGAAAAGCACAGCTTCAAATTGGTCTGCACAATGTGTCTTCGGTTGCTCAACAAAGCCCAAAGCAGCCAGCCTAAACCATGGCCCAACACCCGTATACCTTTTAAAGGCATGCGCGACAGCCAACGCATCAAGCCAACAAACAAAGCCTTCACGCGGTGGTCTCCAGGCGCGGTTGTTTGTAACGGGCGTAGCCCCACAGGTACTGGTCGGGGCGCGACAAAATCAAGCGCTCCATAGCTTGGTTGATTTGCAAAACCAACACATCGACATCGGCTGCTTCTGGGGTGTTGAGTTCACTGGCATGAATGCGATAGCCTTGCCCCCAAGGCAGTCGTTCACCCCAAATCACCATGAGTTTGGCACCCGTTTGCAAAGCCAGTCTGGCCGCCAATGTCATGGTGTAGGCCGGCTTGCCAAAAAAAGGCGTCCACTGTCCCATGCCTTCGGGCGGTACTTGATCGGGCAGCAGGCCCACCGCTTTACCCGCACGCAGCGCTTTGATCATTTGCCGAACACCTGCCAATGTGGTGGGCGCAGTTTCCAAGCCGGGCCTAGCGCGCGTGGCCTCCATCACTTGACCCAAGCCCTCTTTGCGTGAAGGCCGATACAGCACCGTCAAGGGCCCAAACTTGGCACTGAAAGAGGCCGTCAGCGCTTGCGCGGTCACTTCAAAGCAACCCAAGTGTGGCGTTAAAAACAAGACGCCCTTCCCTGCGGCATAGGCAGTTTCAACACAGGCCAGAGATCCCTCCGTCCAAACCACGGCAGGGCTTTTGCCCATCCACAAACGCGGCAATTCGGTGGACATCGAACCAGCCTGCCCGATAGCGCCTCGCACTTGAGAAAAATTCAAACCGGCCGTTTTGACATTGGCAGAGAACCGTTGGCGGTAAGTGGGCGATAGCAGCCAAGCCAACCAACCAACGGTCTGGCCGATGGCGTGCAAAGCCCACAAAGGCCAATGGGAAAAAAATCGAAACCAGAAGATCATTTTAAATTTGGTAAACTTCTCGGGTCGCTGAGTTAACTAGAGCAACTTGCAGGGCGACACGCACCGTTTGAACAGCATGGAACCCATGCCTCGGATTGTGCCTTGTCTTCGGACAAATCTGCTAAAGCGTTCGCCGAGGCCCCAAAGCATCTGGCAGCGCAGATCAACATGCATGCCAAACTTACAGGAGAACCCTCATGGCGAACAACTATCTTTTCACCTCAGAATCCGTGTCCGAAGGCCACCCCGACAAGGTTGCCGATCAAATCTCAGATGCCATTCTCGACGCTATTTTTGAACAAGACCCCAGAAGCCGCGTAGCCGCTGAAACCCTGACCAACACCGGTTTGGTGGTTTTGGCCGGAGAAATCACCACCAACGCCCACGTCGACTACATCCAAGTGGCCCGCGACACCATCAAGCGCATTGGCTACGATAACACCGAGTACGGCATTGACTACAAAGGCTGCGCCGTCATGGTTTGCTACGACAAGCAGTCGAATGACATTGCCCAAGGTGTGGACCACGCCTCTGACGACCACCTCAATACCGGCGCTGGCGACCAAGGTTTGATGTTTGGCTACGCTTGCAGCGAAACCCCCGACCTCATGCCTGCGCCCATTTACTACGCGCACCGTTTGGT
>JAJTGB010000071.1 GCA_021298995.1 Comamonadaceae bacterium
TACCGTGTGATTGAGAAATTCGCGGTACAGATTGAGCTGTTCGGCTTGCGGCGTGAGCAGCAAAGCATTCAGCATGGTCACAAACTCTTCGTGTGTGTCGTCCATGCGGCCATCACCAGTGTGCAACTCAGCGGTCCAATTCAGACCTGCTGCAAAGGGGGACACGGTGCCTTGTTCGGCTTGAGTGGTTTGCATTAGAAAAGCCTTTTAAAAATCTAGTCGCGCATGGTGACGCGCAATTTGCTGGCGAACTTGGCTAGGCGCAGTACCGCCCAATGTATTGCGGGCGTTCAAGGAGCCCACCAAGCTGAGGCATTCAAACACATCGGCTTGAATGGCGGGATTGAATTGTTGCAAGGTGGTCAAAGGCAATTGGCTCAAATCCAAATTTTGAGTTTGCGCGGTTTTGACGGCATGCGCCACCACTTCGTGGGCATCACGGAAGGGCAGGCCTTTTTTGACCAAGTAATCGGCCAAATCGGTGGCTGTGGCATAGCCTTTTTTGGTAGCAGCTTCCATGGCTGGCGCATTGACGGTTATGCCGCCTTCTTTCTGGCCGGTCTGTGAATTGACTTGGCCGCCTATCATTTCGCTGAAGATACGCAAGGTGTCTTTGAGCGTGTCAACTGTGTCAAACAAAGGCTCTTTGTCTTCTTGGTTGTCTTTGTTATAGGCCAAGGGTTGGCCTTTCATCAAAGTGATCAAGCCCATCAAGTGGCCCACTACACGGCCCGTTTTGCCACGCGCCAACTCGGGCACGTCAGGATTTTTCTTCTGCGGCATGATGGAGCTGCCCGTGGTGAAACGGTCGGCAATTTTCACAAAGCCAAAGTTTTGGCTCATCCACAAAATGAGTTCTTCGCTGAGCCGGCTGATGTGCACCATGCACAAAGAAGCGGCTGCTGTGAATTCAATGGCAAAGTCGCGGTCGCTCACACCATCCAAGCTGTTTTGGCAGACACAGGCATTGCCGTGCTGGTCCACCATGCCCAAGCTTTTGGCCACGCGTTCGCGGTCAAGTGGGTATGTGGTGCCAGCCAATGCGGCTGAGCCTAAAGGCAAACGATTGGTGCGGCGACGCACATCGGCCATGCGCTCGGCATCGCGCGCAAACATTTCGACATAAGCCAACAAGTGATGCGCAAAGCTGACGGGCTGTGCCACTTGCAAATGCGTGAAGCCTGGCAAGATCACTTCTACATTTCGCTCTGCCACTTCGATCAATGATTTTTGAAGGTCGTTTAGCAAACCAGCAATCAGATCAATTTCGCTGACCAACCAAAGGCGCACATCGGTGGCCACTTGGTCATTGCGGCTGCGACCTGTGTGCAGGCGCTTGCCTGCATCGCCCACAATTTGCGTGAGGCGGGCTTCGATGTTGAGGTGCACATCTTCCAAGTCCAACTTCCACTCAAATTGGCCTTTGGCAATTTCTTCGGTAATTTGCGCCATGCCGCGCTGAATGTCGGCAAAGTCTTGGGCGCTGATGATTTTTTGGGCCGCCAGCATTTCGGCGTGCGCCAGGCTACCCTGAATGTCAGATTGCCAGAGTCGCTTGTCGAAGAAGACGCTGGAGGTGTAGCGCTTCACCAGGTCACTCATGGGCTCAGAAAACAGGGCCGACCAGGCCTGGGACTTTTGATCGAGTTGGTTTTTTGACATACCTAGATTTTATCGGGTTTGCAGATACCATGATCTTCACTCGTGCTAGCATTTGACGAGCTTGAACAATTAACGCCAGGTCACTGGTTTGAACCCTTCTATGTCATCCAATTTACAGCGTCCCATTGTGATTGCCACGCGTGAAAGCCGTTTGGCCATGTGGCAAGCAGAGCATGTTCAGGCTATTTTGCAGTCGCGTGGACATACCGTTCAGCTCCTAGGCATGACCACACAGGGTGATCAAATTTTGGACCGCAGTCTTAGCAAAGTGGGCGGCAAAGGCTTGTTTGTCAAGGAATTGGAGGTGGCTTTGGCGGAAGGGCGTGCCGACATCGCAGTGCATTCTTTGAAGGATGTGCCGATGGACATGCCCGAAGGATTTGAATTGGCCTGCGTCATGGAACGCGAAGACCCCAGAGACGCTTGGGTTTCAGCCCAATATCCCACACTCATGGATTTACCCCAAGGCGCTGTGGTGGGTACTTCCAGCCTAAGGCGAACCGTTTTGCTGCGTGCCCTCCGACCCGATTTGAAAATTGAGCCTCTGCGTGGCAATTTGGACACACGTTTGCGCAAATTGGATGAGGGCCAGTATTCAGGCATTATTTTGGCGGCAGCTGGGCTGAAGCGCTTGGCGCTCACTGACCGAATTCGCCATATTTTTGACACTGACCAAATGTTGCCAGCGGCAGGTCAAGGCGCATTGGGCATTGAAATTCGCACTGGCCGCACCGACTTGCTTGAGGCCTTGAAGCCCTTGGTTCATTCAAGGTCTTGGCTGGCTGTGGCGGCTGAGCGGGCCGTCAGTCGTGCCATGGGGGGAAGTTGCTCCATGCCCTTGGCGGCGCATGCCACTTTATCGGGACAAGTTCTGAATTTGCGGGCTGCATGGGGCAATCCTGAAGGTGAAGCCAGTTTGGTCACAGCCCACATCTCTGGACAGGTCAATGACCTTGTGCATGCGGAAGCTTTGGGTGATGAAGTGGCTGCAAATCTCAAGCGCGGTGGTGCCCACTGATGCCAGTCAGCAAATAAGCCATGCTCCAAGTTGTGGTAACTCGGCCCAAGCAAGATGCAAATTCTTGGGTTCAAGCATTGAGCGATGCTGGTTATCAGCCCATTGAGTTCCCGTTGCTTGAGCTGTCAAAGTTTTTAAATGCGCAAACAGCACAAGACGCCTTCGTCCAAATCAAGCGCAGTCAAGCGGTGATGTTCGTCAGTGCCAATGCGGTTCGATTTTTGGCGCAAGCACTTGAAGGCCGGCCAGAGTGGGTGGCGCATTTTCAAGATGGCGCTCGCGCTTGGTGCACAGGCCCTGGCACAGCTGCCGCGCTGGTACAGAGTGGGGTGCCTTTGACGCAAATTGATCAGCCAGCTTTGCAAGCCAAGCAGCTCGATTCCGAGGCTTTGTGGGAAGTGGTATTGCCTCAAGTGATAGCCGGCATGAACGTTTTGTTTGTAAGGGGTGCCGATGAATCTGGCGCTGCTGCGGGCCGCGACTGGCTGGCCCAAGAACTTGAAAAGTCACAAGTCCATGTTGCCACCATGGCGGCCTATCAGCGAAGCGCTTCTCAATTGACCAGCTTTCAAAAAGAGCGAGTCCATCAACTGATTGCGGAGGGTGCCATTTGGTTGTTTAGCAGTTCGGCAGCGCTGCAAAACCTGATGGCGCAGTGTCCAGAGGCCAATTGGGCGGTCGCCAAAGCCACGGTCACGCATCCCAGAATGGCTGATTTGGCGCAAAAAAAGGGTTGGGGCTTTGTTGCAATTGCCCCGCCGGGCATCCATTCATTGCTGGCATCTATAAAATCTCTCACATGAGCTCCGAAACAACCAACGACATCAATGGCCCGGCAACAGCTGCTCCAGCATCTGCACCCACGCCTTTACCCGTGCCAGAGCCTGCGCAGGTGGCAGCTTCGCCACGCAGGCCGCTGACATTCTGGTTGCCGGTTTTTTTGGCCGTGATGGCGGTTGTTTTCAGCGGTTTACTTTGGGAGAAGCTCTCTCGGATTCAAGGCCAGCTGGCCAGACAAAGTGCAGATGCTGGCCAGCAATCTTTGGAAGCCAAAGCCTGGGCCAAGCAAGCCCAAGACAGCGTCAAAGACAGTGCATCCAGAATGGCCTTGGTCGAGTCCAGATTGGGTGAAGCTGCGCTGCAGCGCGCTCAATTGGAGGACTTGATTCAATCATTGTCGCGTTCGCGGGATGAAAACTTGGTCTTGGACATTGAGTCTTCGCTGCGTTTGGCGCAGCAGCAAGCGCAGTTAACGAGCAGTTTGGAGCCTCTTTTGGGCGCTTTGAAAACAGCCCAATCGCGACTTCAAAGAGCCTCCAACCCCCGCTTGATTACCATTCAAAGGGCCATCGATCGAGACCTTGAGTTGGTCAAGTCGGTCCAAATCACCGATCTGCCTGGCATGCTTTTGGTACTGGACGAAATTGTGGCTTTGGCCGATGAAATTCCCCTCGCCAACGAGTTGAATCGACCTGCCGTCAACCCAGCCAAGCCTGCAGACACTGACGCTGCCGGCGCATCCAACACCGCTTGGTGGAAAACCATGGTTGACAGAGTCTTGATGGAAGCCAGAGGCTTGTTGCGAGTTAGCCGAATCGATAGCCCTGAAGCGGCTTTGCTGGCCCCTGAGCAAGGTTTTTTCTTGCGGGAGAATTTAAAACTCAAACTGCTCAATGCGCGGCTCGGTTTGTTGGCGCGCCAAAACGATGCAGCGCGCGCTGACTTGCAAGCAGTATCCGCCGTCTTGAAAAAATACTTCGATCCTGGCGCACGTAAAACTCAGCAAGCTCTTCAATTGTTGGACAAGGCGCAAGCTCTGAGCAAAGGTAGTCCCATTCCCCGACTTGATGCTTCTTTGGCTGCCTTGGCCACAGCGTCCTCTGGAAAGTAAAAATTCATGCGCGCAGCACTTTGGCTCGTGAGTTTGTTTGCAGTGGCGGTTGCTACCGCCTTGTTGGCGTCTAACAACGTCGGCACTGTTTCCATCTTCTGGACGCCCTATCGCTTAGATTTGTCGCTGAACTTGGTGCTGTTTGCGCTGGTCATGATTTTGTTGACCGTGCATTGGGCTCAGCGTGCACTCACCGCTTTGTTTGAGCTGCCCAAGCAGGCCAAGCGCTGGCGTTTGCAACAAAAGGAGCGGGCCACCCATGCTGCATTGCTCGATAGTTTGGCGCAGTTCATGGAAGGCAGATTTTTGCGTGCACGCAAATCTGCCGAGTTGGTTTTGGCCAGAGAAAAATCACTGTCTGATGCGGGTGAAGTGCTAGATCATGCGGGTGCTTTGAGGAGCGTTGCACACATCTTGGCTGCAGAGTCGGCGCATGCGTTGAATGACAAAACGACGCGTCAATCGCATCTCAACCAGGCCTTGCAGGAGCCTTCTGGCGGCACTTCCAATGTGCGTCAATCGTTGGTAGAGGGCAGCATGCTGCGCGCTGCGCGCTGGGCATTGGACGACAGAGATGCTTCTGAAAGCTTGCTTTGGTTAGATCGTTTGCCTCAAGGTGTTGCAAGGCGAACATTGGCCATGCGTTTAAGGTTGAAGGCCGCGCGTTTGGCCGGTGAGTCTTCTTTGGCTTTAGACACCGCTTTGCTGTTGATCAAGCACCGCGCTTTCACTTCTGAAGCTTCAGAAAGCATGATTCGCAGCCTGGTTTTTGACCTCATTGCCAAAACGCATGAACAGGGACAAATGCAGCGACTTTGGGCTCGTTTGGGCGAACCCCAGCGTCAATCGACAGATTTGGCCATTCAAGCCGCAGAACATTGGCTGACTTTGAACGGTGATCCAGTGGTCGCCAGAGCTTGGTTGAATCCCATTTGGAACAGATGGCAAACAACGCCTCAAAACCTTTCAGGGGCACAGCAACTGAAGTTAACCCAAGTGATGGATCGCAGTTTGACAGGACAAGACACGGCTCAAGAGCGTGAATGGCTGGCCTTGATTGAATCTGCTCAAAAAGCCAATCCTCGTGAGCCCCTCTTGCAGTATTTGGCGGGTCGCTTGTGCCAAAAACGACAACTTTGGGGCAAGGCGCAAGTTTTACTGGCACAAGCAGCCCCAGTCTTAGGCGACCCTAGTTTGAGAAGGCAGGCTTGGCGCTCATTGGCTGAACTGGCAGAGCAGAGGGAAGATTTGCAGGCTGCGGTGAATGCGTTGAAGAAAGCCGCAATGGAATGAAAAAAAGGACCCGAAGGTCCTTTTTTTGTGTCAATGGCTATGGGTGCTGCCTTAGAAAGGCAGTTTCATGTCGCTTAAGTCTTTGCGTGTTTCCACCAGAACCAAAGGACCTTCGTCCAGAACCACAGCAGGTGGCCTCTCTCGCGGCACATGAACAGGCTTAGGTTCAGCAGCGATGGCCGCTTGAACTTGTGCAATTTTCTCTGGATCAGAATTGACCCACTGCAAACCAGAGCCTTCTGCAACTTGAATCAGACTGGCAATAGGCAACTCAAAGGCTTGAACTTTGGGCAAGCCTGCTGTGGGCGCCTTGGCTGCAGATTTTGGTTCAGGAGCAGGGGCAGCTTGTGCCGATGTGTTGGCTGAAGTGCTGGCCTGGCCAGTTTCAGAGCCAGAATTTGCAGCTGATGAAGAAGGTGTTGCAGAACTTGCCGCGCGGTCAAAGTAAGAGCGCGTGACGGGCGCGTCCTCTTGTGTCTGACCCGTACTGGCAGAGACTTCAGCTTGTGGGTTTTCGCCAGCGGCTGTGTCTGTGTTGTTGTCAGTATTGGCATTTCGTTCTCTGCGGTCACGGCCATAACGGTCGCGCGAGCGGCGCTCTCTGCGTTCTGGTGTGCCATTGCTGTCATCTTGACGCTCGGCATCCTGCGCTATAGCCTCTGTTTGAGCATTGGCTTGGCTGTCGTTGTTGTCATTCAACTCAGCTTGAGCTGGCGCCAGATTTTCAGTATTCGGGCTACGGCGCTCACCGCGTTCGCGGCGTCCTTCGCCACGCTCACGTCGGCCCTCGCCACGCGGCGCCCTCTCTGTGCGAGCTTCTGAGCGTTGCTCAGCCGAGTTTGTCTCCAAGCCCTCGGCGCTGACATTTTGGGCATCCGTTGCGGAGTTGCTTCCATTCGCATTTTCTCTGCGCTCGCCACGTTCGCCTCTCTCACCTCGTTGGCCAGAACGATCGTTGCGACGGTTGCCACCGTTTTCGCGTGGTGCTCGCGTTTCGGTGTTGTCGTTGCGCTCGGTTTTGTCCGTGCGTTCCGTGCTGACCGCTTCGCCTCTTTCGCCGCGTTCATTGCGATCACCACGACGTCCGCCTCGGCCGCCACGGCGACGATCGCCATTTCGCTCGCCGCGTTCGGTACGATCGCCGTCTTTGCTGGTACGGTCTCCGCGTTTGCCCACATTTTTGGCTGGCTCAGCTTGGACTTCGGGCGCAGGTTCGCTGCCAAACAAGCGTTTCAACCAAGCGAAGAAACCGCCGCTGCTTTCTGGCTTCACGACAGGTTGAGCAGATTCCGCCTTGCTGGGCTTGATAGCTTCTGGTTTTAGCGCAGCAGCAGGTGCTGGCGCGTCTGGCAGAACACCCTTGATCACAGGCGTTTGACGATTCGTAGGTTCTTGCGAACGGCGTGTCACCGTGGTTGGATCTTCAATTTCTTCGGCCATGGTGTAGCTGGCTTCAATGTGATCCAAACGTGGGTCGTCGTGCTTCAAACGCTCCAGCTTGTAGTGGGGCGTTTCCAAGGATTTATTGGGGACCAACAGCACATTGATGCGTTGTTTCAATTCAATTTTGGCAATTTCAGGACGCTTCTCGTTCAACAAGAACGAAGCTACTTCCACCGGCACTTGGGCATGCACTGCGGCGGTGTTGTCCTTCATGGACTCTTCTTGAATGATTCGCAAAATTTGCAAAGCCGAGCTCTCGGTATCGCGCACGTGGCCGGAACCACCGCAACGAGGGCAGGGAATGGAGGAGCCTTCAGCAAGCGCAGGCTTTAAGCGCTGACGGCTCATTTCCAAGAGACCAAATTTGCTGATCGAGCCAAACTGTACACGCGCGCGATCTTGACGCAAAGCATCGCGCAAGCGGTTTTCGACATCACGGCGATTGCGTGATTCTTCCATGTCAATGAAGTCAATGACGATCAGGCCACCCAAATCGCGCAAGCGCATTTGGCGGGCCACTTCGTCGGCAGCTTCAAGGTTGGTGCGGGTGGCTGTTTCTTCAATGTCGCCGCCTTTGATGGCACGCGCAGAGTTCACGTCGACTGACACCAAAGCTTCGGTGTGGTCAATCACAATGGCGCCGCCAGAAGGGAGCTGCACTGTGCGTGCATAGGCCGATTCAATTTGATGCTCAATCTGGAAGCGGCTGAACAAAGGTGCATCGTCGCGGTAACGCTTCACACGCGGTGCGAACTCGGGCATCACGTGGCTCATGAACTGCTGAGCTTGTTCGTAGATGTCGTCGGTGTCGATCAGGATGTCGCCGATGTCGCTGTTGAAGTAATCGCGGATGGCGCGAATGACCAAGCTGGACTCTTGATAAATCAAGAAGGCGCCTTTGGCACCTTGTGTGGCACCATCAATGGCAGACCACAACTTGAGCAAATAGTTCAGGTCCCATTGCAATTCGGGAGCGCTGCGGCCAATGCCGGCGGTGCGGGCAATAATGGACATCCCTTTGGGATATTCCAGCTGGTCCATGGCTTCTTTGAGTTCCGCACGGTCGTCGCCTTCAATGCGTCGGCTCACACCTCCACCGCGGGGGTTGTTGGGCATCAAGACCACATAGCGGCCAGCCAAACTGATGAAGGTGGTGAGGGCTGCGCCCTTGTTGCCACGCTCTTCTTTTTCGACTTGCACCAAGAGCTCTTGGCCTTCGCGAATCACATCGTTGATGCGCGCTTGGCTGACAGGAACGCCTTCGGCGAAGTACTGGCGAGAGATTTCTTTGAACGGCAAGAAGCCGTGGCGTTCTTCACCGTAGTCGACGAAGCAAGCTTCAAGCGATGGTTCTACGCGTGTGACAACTGCTTTGTAAATGTTGCCCTTGCGTTGTTCGCGGCCTTCAATTTCAATTTCGTAGTCGAGGAGTTTTTGTCCATCGACAATGGCCAAGCGGCGTTCTTCAGCCTGCGTGGCGTTGATCAGCATCCGTTTCATGATGCATCCCTTCTTTGTGTGTCAGCAATACCCACCCCGCCATGCGTGGCGTTGGGGCCGGATCACCTGTTTAACAACCAGCTCTCAAGGAGCCAACGGTGCCGAGACTGACGTTCGAAACGAAGGGAATTGCCAAAAGAATCCGACATTCATGGGCGCAAATGTGTCGCAGGAATGTGGATAGGGGCGCGTGGAAGATTCGAGGCTGTGGGTGAGTGCAGGCGATGGTGCCTTGAGTGGCGCAAACAGCCACTGCAAAAAAGACAGCAAAGATCCAAACAACACACTCATTTCGATTCAGTCCGTTCAACAGCTGTAGAGCTGCCAAATAAAAGTATTCCGTATCTGGGTTTCAAAGCATCGGTCCAACCAAAAAGGTGGTCTACCACTGTTGGCCCTGGCCTTCAGTCTGCAGATTTCGTTCATGGCGGCATCGAACTTACGGCGCTTGTTGGTGGAGAGTGAACTAAACTCCTGTCATCAGGAATTCATTTCCATTCAAATCAACCACTTACAGCACAACGCCGGTGAACCGCATTATAGGGCCCGAAGCCACAAAAACGGCTACCACTTCCACCACAAATTCAGGTTTGGAGGTGAAATGGCTCACGGTTGA
>JAJTGB010000072.1 GCA_021298995.1 Comamonadaceae bacterium
TGCGGTGTGGCACAGGCGCAAGCATGCACAAAATGAACACGTTTGGTTAAGAGAGATGCTGATCGACATTGCGCGCGATGTTTTCAAAAGTGCAAGGCCCTCATGAACATTCAACTGCTTTCAGATTTGCATCTGGAAATTCACCCACGCTTCACACCCGAAGCCTCGCCATTGGCCGATGTCTTGGTCTTGGCGGGCGACATCGGCTCTTATCAAGAAGGCTCGATGCTGATCGATCACCAGGACACCGATTTTGGTTTGGCCCGATTTTCTCCCCGCCAAGATTTGGGCGCATGGCCTGTGCCTGTTTTCTTTGTGCCAGGCAATCACGAATACGATGGCATGCCATTTGAAGTGGCAGATGCGCGCTTGCGCGAAACATGCCAGCGCCTGGGCATCACGTTGTTGCACCAGCGTGTTGAGGTTTTCAAAGGGGTGCGCTTGATCGCTTGCACTTTGTGGAGTGATTTTGAAGCGCTGGTTCCCTTGAACGGCCCCCTCACTCAACAACTCAAAGCACGCGAGAAAGCCGAACGAGCCGCTGATTTTTACCTGCGAAAAACTGGCACAACCTTGAAGGGCGAGCCATTTTTATCGGCCGCTGTGAGAGCCAAAGCGCAAGCCGATCAAGCCTGGCTGACAAACGCATTGTCAGAGCCTTTTGAGGGCCCCACGGTGGTGATCACCCATTTCGCACCCAGCCTGAAAAGTGCCGATCCTCGCTACGGGCTGACACCCGGCACCTCGGGCTTTTGCAACGCACTGGACCACTTGATGCCTAAAGCCCAAGTATGGCTACATGGTCACTTGCACTGCGCTCACGACTATGTTCACTTAGGGTGTCGGGTTGTGGCCAACCCTTTTGGCTATGCGCGCAAGAATGAGCAAGTCAATTTTGACCCACTCAAAATAGTGTGTGTCGAGGTCTGAAAGGACGAGGCCTTCGAAGGCGTCAGTTTTTTCTGGCCACCAAGCCCTCAAAGCAAGTGCTCATCACCATGTCGATGATTTCTTCATCGCTGTGCAGCTCGCTCATCTTGAGGAACTCCACCACTGGATCACATGCACGGGCATACAAGGTGTACAACACAGCAATGGGCGGCAAGGCTGGATGGATGTCGCCCTCTTTTTGCGCCTGCACAATCCAACTACCCAGCAAGTCGCTCACGTTCATCAGCCCGTCCATGTAGGGTCGACTGGCCATCAGGCTGGCACGCAAACTGGAGTTGTGGCTTGGCAGCGTTGGCATTTGCCCCGCCAATTTCAATTCAAGCGTCCAGCGCGTGGTGGCCTTGAGTTTGTTCAATGCCTTGCCTGCGCTTTGTCCTTCTGACATGCTTGACTGTGCGTGCAGCTCTTCTAAGAAGGCTTGTGCTTTTTGCATGGCCTGAACCATGGCTGCGCAAGCCAACTCTTCTTTGCTGTTGAAATGCTTGTACAAACTGGCTTTGGCAATGCCCACTTCTGCAGCCACCTCATCGACCGTCATGGCATCAAAGCCTTTTTCAGCCAAAAGCCGATTGACGGAGGCCGTGATAGCAAGCTCTCTGGCCTCTAGCATTTGGGCTTTGAAAGACTTTTTGAGGGGCTCGGTGATGGTCGTCATGGGGGTATTTTAGCGGTCGAGAAACAAACTTGAACTGGACGGTCATAAAATAGCCTCATGGTTTATTTGGGCTTCTATGTGATTCTGCCCTTCTAAACGGCCCCTGATGGGGCTCAATTGAAGACTCATTCATCAAGGGGGCAAGTTTGGACCGACGTCAAGTCTTGAAAGCCAGCGCATTGGGCGCTGCGTTTTCTAGTTGGAGCGCTTTTGCTCAAGTGAGCAGCAGCCAAACGCCAGATGCTGCCAAGGGCCTGCCGGCCTGGCCCACGCAAGTCCAAAAAATCATTTTTGGCTCTTGCATTGATCAAAGAAGGCCGCAACCCATTTGGCAAAGCATCTTGGCAGCAAAGCCCGACCTGTTTATTTTTGGCGGAGACAATGTTTACGCGAGTGGCCAACCGTGGCAGCTGCAAAATTTAGAAAATGCCTATGCGACCCAGGCAGCGCAGCCCGGGTTTGCCGCCTTGCGCGCCACCGTCCCCCACCTCGCAGTTTGGGACGATCACGACTTTGGCTTGAACGATGGGGGCGTTGAGTTCGCGCACAAGCAGGCCTCTAAAAATGCTTTCGTCGACTTCTGGCAATTGCCTGCAGACGACCCCCGCCGAGCACGCCCGGGTCTTTATCACGCCCATGTAATTGGCCCGATGGGGCGGCGCGTTCAAGTTATTTTGTTGGACACCCGTTGGTTCAGATCCAAGCTGCGCACAACTGATCAACGCGATGCCCCAGGCAAAGAGAGGTTTGTACCCGACGCAGACGCACAAAAAACCATGTTGGGAGAAGCGCAGTGGCAGTGGCTTGAAGCTCAACTGAAACAACCGGCAGATGTCCGATTGATTGTTTCAAGCGTTCAAGTGATTGTGGAGGGGCATGGCTGGGAAGGTTGGCATAATTTTCCTCTTGAACAAACTCGATTGCGGCAGCTGATTCAGCGAACCCACGCAAAGGGTGTGGTGTTTTTGTCTGGCGACCGACACATCGGCGCCCTCTACAAAAATACCACCCCTAACAACTACCCTCTTTACGAAATCACTTCAAGTGGCATGACGCACGCCTGGGCCTCTGCCAAAGAACAAGGCCCCAATCGTTTGGGCGAGCTCATTACACAAAATCACTTTGCGCTCATCGAGTTAGATTGGCACCAACAGCAAATTCAACTGGGGTTCCAAAATACACAAGGCGAATGGCTGAAAAAGCAAACCATTGCCTTGTCTGAACTGCGCTAAAGACAAAGCACCCGACAAAGCCCGATAATCTTATTTTTGATTTTTTAGACACCTCCATGCAAACCCCTCCCATGATTCAAAGTGGCGCCATTGCCTACGGCCTCGCAACCATCGCCAAAGACGGTACCGTGTTAGACACTTGGTACCCCGCCCCTCAACTGGCCGAAGGCTTGAAAGAAAATGGCAGTCAGGTTCTCAGCGAAGCCGACGCCCGTGCGCATTTAGGCGAAGCCTTTGTCAAAACACTGGGCGCTTGCGAGTTGCGCGGTGTCAATGTGGTCGCCGTCAAAACCAGCATTGCCACTTTGGCAGAGCCCGCCAAAGACACCCACGATGTGTTTTTGCGTTTGCATTTGCTGAGCCACCGACTCATCAAGCCACACCAAGCCAACTTGGCAGGCATTTTTGGCATGTTGGCCAATGTGGCTTGGACCTCGATGGGCCCATGCCCTTTAGACCAACTGCAAGACGCACGTTTGCGCGCACGCGCTGCTCGCGTGGTGTTCGACGTCAAAGCCGTCGATAAGTTCCCTTACATGACCGACTACGTGGTGCCCTCGGGTGTTCGCATTGCCAACGTCGACCGCGTGCGCTTAGGCGCCCACTTGGCTTCCGGCACCACCGTCATGCATGAAGGTTTCTGCAACTTCAACGCCGGCACTTTGGGTGCGTCGATGGTTGAAGGCCGTATCAGTGCAGGCGTGTTGGTTGACGATCAAAGCGACGTGGGCGGAGGTGCTTCCATCATGGGCACTTTGTCAGGCGGTGGCAAAGAGGTCATCTCGGTTGGCAAGCGATGCTTGCTTGGCGCCAACTCTGGCATTGGCATTTCATTGGGCGACGATTGCGTGGTGGAAGCCGGCTGTTATGTCACGGGCGGTACGCGCGTCAAAATGCCCGATGGCAGTGTGGTCAAGGCGCGTGAGTTGTCTGGCCGCAATGGCATTTTGTTCCGCCGCGACTCACAGTCTGGTGCCGTGCAAGCCATTCCACGCACCGAAAGCTGGGGCAGCTTGAACGCAGATTTGCACAAGAACTGATTTTGAATTTGCGCCAACCGCGCATTTCAAAGTTGCGAAGCCAGTGTGTTTTTCACACTGGCTTTTTCATGTCATGCTGTTTTGGCCAAATGCTTTTTCGCCAATTCAACATACCAATCCAAGCAACCCGGATTGGCCATGGCATCTTTGTTGACCACCTTTTCTAAGGCCTGCCCCAGCATGAGTTTTTTAATGGGCAGTTCTTGTTTTTTGCCAGACAAGGTGCGCGGTATTTCAGACACTTGAAAAATCTCATTGGGAATGAACCTGGGACTCAAGGCCGTTTTGATGGCGTTGTTCAATGTGCTTTTCAGGGCATCGTCCAAAGTAAGTCCGGCTCTTAAGACCACAAACAAAGGCATGTAACTTTCTCGGCCCAAGTATTCCAAATCGACCACCATGCTGTCGATCACATCTGGCAATGCTTCCACCGCGCTGTAAAGTTCACTGGTGCCCATGCGCAGTCCGTGGCGATTGATGGTGGCATCACTGCGGCCAAAAATCACGCAGCCTTCGCCGCCATTGCGCCCTTGGTCTGCAGCGCCAATTCGCAGCCAATCGCCATGTCGCCAGACGCCGCCGTAAAGGGCATCTGCATCACCGCCGCCAGGCAGGCGGCCATGCCCCGCTGGATACATTTCAAAATAACTGGCCAAGTAGCGCGCGTTGTTTTGATCGTTCCAAAAATACAAAGGCATTGACGGAATGGGTTGGGCACACACCAACTCACCCACTTCACCATGCACCGGCTCTCCGGCTTCGTTCCATGCTTCAACAGCGCAGCCCAACAAGCGGCATTGCATGACACCAGCTTCTTGTGGCAGCTCCCGATTGCCACCAATGAACGCACCGCAAAAATCGGTGCCACCCGAGATATTGCACCACCAAATATCACCATCTGTTTCACGGTGAAGGTAAGGTGATTGCGCGTGCTGTGCTTGGATGCGTTGAAATTGGGCGGTGCCCCAGTTTTGCGTGTCTGCAGAAAGTGGTGAGCCTGTTGTGCCCAGTGCGCGTACGCGCGACAAATCTCCGCATTGCGTGAGATCAACACCTGACTTTTGGCAGTTGGCAAAAAAGGCTGCGCCTGCGCCAAAAAATGTCACCTTGTTTTCAGCGGCAAAGCGCCACAGTGTGCTCCAGTCTGGATTGTCTTTGCTGCCGCCCGGGTTGCCGTCGTAAATGACACACGTGGTGCCATTCATCAAGCCGCCCACTTGCGCGTTCCACATCACCCAACCGGTGGAGCTGTACCAGTGAAAGCGCTCACCCCAACTGTTGGGGTGATAACTGCAACCGATGTCGTTGTGCAAAATTTTGAGCGCCAAGGCCACAATGAGCGTGCCGCCATGGCCGTGCACAATGGGTTTTGGCAAGCCTGTGGTGCCACTTGAATACACAATCCAAAGCGGATGATCAAACGGCAGAGACATGGGTTGAAATGCATCCACTTCAGGGCCGTGTTTTGAGGTGGTTTGTGACATGCGAATGGCGGCTGCCACTTCGTTGCTGGCCAAGTCTGCAACGCCCAAGTTGTCGTGCAAGATCACATGCTGAACCGAAGGCAATGCATCCTTGAGTTCTTGCACCACCGTCATGCGGTCGTAATCCTTGGCGCCATAAGTGACGCCATCGCAAGCAATGAGCACCTTGGGCTCAATTTGTTTGAAGCGATCAAGCACGGCCAACGTACCCATGTCGGGTGCACAAATGCTCCATACGCCGCCCACACTCACAGTAGCCAAAAGAGCCACGATGGCTTCTGGAATATTGGGCAAGTAAGCGGCCACACGGTCGCCAGGTTGAAGGCCTTGTGCTTTGAGGTGCAAGGCCATGGAGGCCACTTGGCGCTGCAGCTCGGGCCATGAAATTTCTTGGTGCTGGCCTTTTTCGTTTTGAGCAATCAGGGCGGGAAAACCTGCGGCATGCGCCGCTTGAACGTGCCTTAAGACTTGGCTGGCATAGTTAACTTGTGCCCCTGGAAACCAAATGGCACCGGGCATTGCATTTTTGGCCAACACCGCGGTGTGTGGTGTGGGGGATTGAACATCAAAGTAATCCCAAATGCTTTGCCAAAATGCATCGAGTTCGGTGATGGACCACTGCCATAGGTCTTGGTAATGCTCAAATGAAATGCCGCGGTTTTGGCTCAACCAATTTTGGTAAAGGCGAATTTGCGGAACGTAGGCCTGCGGTGCCTGCGGCGCTTGCTTGGGCAAGTCGGACACTGAAGAAAGATAGGGCGATAAAAATGGCTTGGGGTTGCTGGCGTTCATGACCATAGCCTAGCTTGCGCGCCGCTTGCTGTCACGCTGAAAACCCCCAATGCTTGCGCTTAGGTGACAGCAGCGTCAGCCACTCTGGCCTGCGCTCATTGATGGCGAGCGCATTTACTTTTTCATGCGTTCACTTTTCCAATACACATCGGTTCCACCGTCCATTCGGTTTAAAACCCGTGAGAGGACGAACATCAAATCGGAAATTCGATTCAAGTATTGGCGCGGCGCCTCGTTCAGCGCCTCCTCGTTGCCCAACGCCACAGTGGCCCGCTCTGCGCGCCGAGCCACGGTGCGGCAAATGTGCGCCTGCGAAGCGGCCCGGTTGCCGGCCGGCAAAATAAACTCTTCCAGTTTGGGCAATTGTGAGTTGTATCTTTCCAGCGCTTCATCCAAAACCAGCACGGCCTCGGTCTTTAACAACTCAAACCCGGGAATGGACAACTCGCCACCCAAATTGAAAAGTTGGTGCTGCACTTCAATCAACAAATGGCGCACATCGTCCGGCATATTTTCACAAAGCAACAAGCCAATGTGCGAGTTCAGCTCGTCGACATCGCCCATGGCATGCACACGCAAGCTGTTTTTGGACACCCGCTGGTTGTTGCCCAAGCCAGTCGTGCCCTCGTCCCCGGTTCGGGTGGCAATTTGTGTCAATCGGTTACCCATGGTGTTTCCCCTGTGTAAAACAGTCTGCAATGATTCAAGTCTCGGCGTAAACTCTGATTTTGACCGAGTTTCACGACATTTCTCTGGCCATGGTCATTGCGCAATGTCATGACGCCTGTTTCAACCGCCCTTCAATTTGGAGCTTCACCATGAACGCACCGACCCCTGCCGCCCATTTGGCGCCCGTCGTCAATGCCAGGCCTGTCCCTCAGGCCTTCATAGACGCTTTGAAAGCTCGCTTTGGCAACAACTGCTCAACCGCATTGGTTATTCGCGAACAACATGGCCGCGATGAGTCTGCCTTTGCGCCCGTACCACCTCCCTCGGCGGTGATCTTTGCCGAATGCACACAAGATGTGGCCGATGCCGTGAAGTTGGCCAGCGAGTACAAGGTGCCCGTCATCCCCTTTGGTGTGGGCTCGTCTTTGGAAGGCCATCTGCTTGCCGTTCAAGGCGGTATCAGCATTGACCTCACGCGCATGAACAAGGTTTTGTCCATCAACGCAGAAGATCTCACCGTCACCGTGCAACCTGGCGTCACGCGCAAACAGTTGAACGAAGAGATTAAGTCAACTGGGCTGTTCTTCCCCATCGACCCAGGCGCAGACGCCACCCTTGGGGGCATGAGCGCAACCCGGGCCAGCGGTACCAATGCCGTGCGTTACGGTACCATGCGCGAAAATGTCTTGGCCCTTGAAGTGGTCACCGCCTCTGGCGAAATCATTCGCACAGGAACGCGCGCCAAAAAATCGAGTGCGGGTTACGACCTCACTCGTTTGTTTGTGGGCAGTGAGGGCACCTTGGGCGTGATGACCGAAGTGACGGTTCGCCTGTACCCCTTGCCTGAAGCCATTTCCGCAGCCATTTGTTCTTTCCCCAGCATTGAGGCCGCCGTACAAACCGTCATTCAAGTGATCCAGTTGGGTGTCCCCATTGCACGCGTTGAGTTGATCGATCACCACTCGGTGCGCATGGTCAACGCGTATGCCAAATTGGGTTTGCGTGAAGAGCCCATGCTCTTAATGGAGTTTCATGGCTCGCCCGCTGGCGTGAAGGAGCAAGCCGAAACAGTTCAAGAAATTGCCAGCGACCATGGTGGCAACGCGTTTGAATGGGCCACCACCCCCGAAGAGCGCACGCGCCTTTGGACGGCCAGACACAATGCTTATTTTGCGGCACTGCAAAGCCGGCCCGGTTGCCGAGCCATCAGCACCGACACTTGTGTGCCAATTAGCAAATTGGCCGACTGCCTGCTTGACTCGGTGGCCGAAACCGAGGCCAGTGGCTTGCCCTACTTTTTGGTAGGCCACGTTGGTGACGGCAACTTCCACTTTGGCTATCTGATCGACCCCGAAATTCCAAGTGAGCGCGAAATTGCCGAAGACTTGAATCACAAACTTGTGAGCCGAGCCTTGCGCCTTGGCGGCACTTGCACAGGCGAGCACGGCATTGGTCTGCACAAAATGGATTTTTTGGTCACGGAGGCGGGCGTGGGCGCAGTCAACATGATGCGCACTTTGAAGCAAGCACTAGACCCTCACAACATCATGAATCCTGGAAAAATCTTTCATTGAAAAGTTTTTAGGCATTGACCTTGAGCTTCATGCGCGCAGTTTTTCAATCAGCCCATTGAGTTCATCCAAAGAACCAAACTGAATCGACAACTCGCCCATTTCTTCAAAGCGGCCGTGTCGCTTCACGCGCTTTTTAACGCGCACCTCCACTTGCGCCATCAACAAATCTGACAACTCTTCCTCAACGCGTTTGATGTCTCGCGATTTTTCTTTTTTCGGTTTTTGTTGAACCAATGAAAATTCTGCGCTGAGTTTCTTCACCAAGCTCTCTGCTTCTCGCACGGACATTTTTTTGGCGCTGATCTGGTTGGCGGCCGTGATTTGCGCAGCCTTGTCCAAACCCAGCAAGGCGCGAGCATGGCCCATGTCAATGTCGCCTGCCATCAGCATGGTTTGCACAGGCTCGGCCAAATTCAACAAGCGAAGCAAATTGCTGGCAGCACTTCTAGAACGTCCAACCGCTTGCGCTGCTGTTTCGTGAGTGAGTCCAAACTCTTTGATCAGGCGTTGTAGGCCCAAAGCCTCCTCCAAAGGGTTGAGGTCTTCGCGTTGAATATTCTCAATCAAGGCCATGGCCGCCGCCGCCTCATTGGCCACATCTCGGACCAACACGGGCACCTCGTTCAAGCCTGCCAAGCGGGATGCTCGGAACCGGCGCTCGCCGGCAATGATTTCGTATTTGCCAGCGTTGGGGCCATCGCTGAGCTTGCGAACCAAGATGGGCTGCATGATGCCTTGCGCTTTGATGGACTCGGCCAATTCGTAAAGTGCGCCCTCGTCCATGCGGGTTCGAGGCTGGTACATGCCGGGCACCAACTCGCTAAGCGCCAAGGTGCTGGGGCTTCGATTGGCGGCCGCTTCAACCGCTTGTGGCGAGCTGGCTTCGTCAAGCACTTTGGGGCCGAGCAAAGCCTCGAGCCCGCGGCCTAAGCCTTTTGGTTTTTTAGTGACCATGTTCTTTTTCTTTCATCAAGTCATTCAACAAAGCGTGGCCCTCTGGCCAATCGCCCAAAATGGA
>JAJTGB010000073.1 GCA_021298995.1 Comamonadaceae bacterium
GCTCAAATTTCAGCCAAACTGGACGAATTGAAAACACAACTCGAAGTCAGTGGCGGCGGTCAAACCGTCACGGTTCGTTTTGATTCATTGCGGAAAAACTTGCCCGAGGTTCTCAATCTCATTCGCGATATTTTGCGCAAACCTCAGTTCAGCCAAAAGGAATTTGATTTGTTAATCCAAGAGAGCATTACGGGCCTTGAAAGTCAACGCAGCGAACCCAATGCCATGGGCTCTTTGGCCATGGCACTGGCACTCGACACATACCCCAAAGGCGACATCCGCGCTGCACGCAACCTCGATGAGTCTATAGCCGCATTGAAAGCGGTGAAGTTAGACCAGGTGAAGCAATTTCACAGCGGCTTCTATGGTGCGAGCAACAGTGAATTTGCCTTGGTAGGCGACTTTGACAGCGCGGCTTTGCAAACGCAAATTAGCCAACTGTTCAACGACTGGAAGAGCCCCAAGCCCTATGCTCGACTTAAAGCCGACCCCAAAAATCCCAAAGCTTCTGTCATTCAACTTGAAGCCCCCGACAAGTCCAATGCCTTCTTTGTAGCGGGCTTGCCCGTGCCACTGCAAGACACGAATCCAGAATTTGTGCCCTTGCAATTGGCCAATCGTGTTTTAGGCGGTGGCGTCAAGTCCAGATTGTTTGACCGTTTGCGTCAAAAAGATGGCTTGAGCTATGGCGCAGGCAGTCAACTCAGCGCCAGTGCTTTTGAAGCTTCGGGCATGTGGGCCATGTACGCCATTTATGCACCCCAAAATTTGGACAAACTCAAAGCCGCTGTCAATGAAGAGATGGCCAAGTTTGTGAAGGACGGCATCACCGCTGAAGAGCTGGCGGACGCCAAACGGGGATGGCAAGAAGAGCGCAAAATTAGCCGCGCACAAGACCGTGCTTTGGCTGCGGGCCATGTGGCACAAACAGCCGCCAATCGAACACTGGCTTTTGTTGAAAAAGTCGATGCTCAAATTGACAGCGTGACGCTGGCAGAAGTGAATGCCGCTATTCGCAAATTCTTCAATCCCTCACAATTTCTCAATGTGTATGCGGGTGATTTTGCAGCTCGCAATAAAAAGTAAGCATGAAAAAAGCCGCGCTTCCAAAGAAGCGCGGCTTTTCAACTGAGACTCAAGTTGGATCAGTTAGGCACTTTGCCTTCCACGCCTTTGACGTAGAACTTGATACCGCTCAAGAACTTGTCGTCAGCGACCACATCCTTGGCCAAGACTTCTTTGCCGTCTTGTCCCACGATAGGACCTTTCCAGATATTGAAGCTACCGTCTTTCAAGCCAGCCTTGATTTCGTCAACGCGCTTCTTGATATCGTCCGGCACATCGGTTTTGATGTAGTAAGGCGCCCAGTTGATCACAGCAGAGCCCAAGTGAGCTTTGGGGCCATAGGCCGTCATGTCAGAGTCCCAACCAAATGCGCGCTTGCCCATTTTTTCGGCTGTTTGCAAGACCGCAGAAGAGTCTGTGTTTTGCATCAACACATCGGCTCCACCATTGATCAGGGCCGTAGCGGCTTCTGATTCTTTCGGTGGATTGAACCACTCATTGATCCAAACCACTTTGGTCTTCACTTTGGGGTTGACGGATTGCGCGCCCATGGTGAAGGTGTTGATGTTGCGAATGACTTCGGGAATTGGAATGGAAGCCACCACACCCAAGGTGTTGGACTTGGTCATCTTGCCAGCAATCACACCCGCCATGTAAGCGCCTTCGTAGGTGCGGCTGTCGTATGTGCGCATGTTGTCGGCTGTTTTGTAACCTGTAGCATGCTCAAACTTGATTTCTTTGTTGTCTGCAGCAACCTTCAACATGGGGTCCATGTAGCCAAAGGTGGTGCCGAAGATCACTTTATTTCCTTGGCTGGCCAAGTCGCGGAAGTTGCGCTCGGCATCGGCGCTTTCTGGCACTTTTTCAACAAAGGTGGTGACGATTTTGTCGCCAAATTGTTTTTCTAGTTCTTTGCGCGCGTTGTCGTGTGCAAATGTCCAGCCACCGTCGCCGACTGGGCCAACATAGACAAATGCCACTTTGAGAGGCTCTGCCTTGGCAGCAGGCTTGGCTTCTTCTTTTTTACCGCAAGCCACTAAGGTGGCAGCAGCAACGACGGAGATTGCAGCGATTTTGAGAATCGATCGCTTGTTCAGGACTGTCATGAAATTTCCTTTATGGATGAACGAGGTTGGGCTAAAAAAACATTATGAACTGGGATGAAAGGCTTTGCCTAAGGAGGCAGGCATATTGACCCGAATCCAAGCGGGATTTCTGGAGATCAAGGCCAACACCACAATGGTTGCCAGGTAAGGCAGCGCAGACAGCCACTGACTGGGTACTTGCACACCCAAACCTTGCAAATGAAACTGCAGCATGGTGACACCTCCAAACAAGTAAGCCCCAAGCAAAATACGCGCCGGCCGCCAAGTGGCAAAGGTGGTCAAAGCCAATGCAATCCAGCCCTTCCCAGCCACCATGCCTTCCACCCAAAGGGGCGTATACACCACAGAAATGTAGGCGCCCGCCAGACCGCACAAAGCACCGCCCACGATCACAGCAAAAAATCGAATTCTTCGGACTGGGTAACCCAGCGCATGCGCCGATTCGGGTGATTCACCCACTGATCGAAGCACCAAACCGGTGCGGGTTTTGTAAAAAAACCAAATGAGTGCCAAAACAAAGGCAATCACTCCGTACACCAAGGGGTGTTGTTTGAAGAAGGCTGAACCGACCAGCGGAATGTCTGCCAAAAAAGGAATTTCAAACTTTGGTCGAGGCGGCAGTTTTTCTTGCACGTATGAAATGCCTACAAATGCTGAAAACCCAACACCAAACAAACTCAATGCCAAACCTGTGGCGTACTGATTGGTGCTGAGGTAGATCACCATGGCACCAAAAATGGCGCCCAACAAAGCGCCAGCCCCCATCCCTGCAAGGAAACCCATCAGATCACTGCCGGTGTGCACCACGGCGGCAAAACCCGCAATGGCTGCGCACAGCATCATGCCCTCAGCGCCTAAGTTCACCACCCCCGCTTTTTCATTGATGAGCAAACCCAAGGCTGCAATTGCCAGCACTGTTCCTGCATTCAAAGTGGCCGCTATTAACAAGGCATACGTTTCCATCAGACCCTCCCACTCTGCCAACGCAAGCGGTATGCCACCAGGGTATCGCATACCAACAAGCTAAACAGCAACAAGCCCTGAAACACGCCCGTGATGGATTTGGGCAAGCCCATGCGAGATTGCGCCAACTCACCACCAATGTAGAACATGCTCATGAGGACTGCAGAAAAAATAATGCCCACCGGGTGCAAGCGTCCCACAAAGGCCACGATGATGGCCGCAAATCCATAGCCAGAGGGAATGTAAGGCGTGAGTTGCCCAATGGGCCCAGCCACCTCCAAAGCGCCGGCAAGGCCAGCCGCCCCACCCGATGTCAGCAAGGCTAACCACAAGGCTTTGCGCGAAGAAAAACCTGCATAGCGGGCGGCAGACGGCGCCAAGCCCCCCACCTGCTGCGCAAAGCCGGAACGTGTTCGGAATAAAAAGACCCAAACCGCGGCAACTCCCACCAAAGCCAATAGGAGCCCGACAGAAACGCGTGATCCGCTCATCAAGCGAGGGATTTGGGTCACTGATTCAAAAGTTTTAGATTGAGGAAAGTTGTAGCCAGCAGGATCTTTCCAGGGGCCGTATACCAAATACCCAAGCACCATGTCGGCCACATACACCAACATCAGACTGACCAAAATTTCGTTGGCGTGAAATTTATCGCGCAACCAAGCGGTGATGGCGGCCCAAAACATGCCACCTGCGACGCCTGCCAAAACCACCGCCACCACAATCCACCGACCGGTTTCTTTGTCGGCCAACAAGGCCACGCCACCAGCCGCCACTGCGCCAATGACAAACTGGCCTTCGGCGCCAATGTTCCAGACATTGGAGCGAAAACACACCGCCAAGCCCAAGGCAATGACCAAAAGGGGTGTGGCCTTGACCATGAGTTCACCCAAGGCATAGGACGACTTCAAGGGCTCCCAAAAAAACATCTGCAAACCGCGGATGGGATCTTTGCCCAACAAGACAAACAAGCCAATGCCCAAGGCCACTGTGATGAACAAGGCCAAAATAGGCGAGGCATAACGCCAAAGCGCGGAGGCTTGCGGCCGGAGTTCAAGCTGAAGCATGCGCCTCCCAAAGGCCACTCATCCATTCGCCAATTTGCGCCACGGTAGCATCTTTGCGCTGAATTGAGGGCGACAGTTTGCCATTGGCCATGACATACAAGCGGTCGCAAATTTCAAACAACTCGTCTAACTCTTCACTGACCACAAGCACGGCACACCCTGCGTCTCGCAGGGCCAAAAGTTCACTGCGTATCTGTGCTGCTGCGCCCACATCAACACCCCAAGTGGGCTGCGACACCAAAAGCACTTTGGGGTTGGCATCGATCTCGCGACCCACAATGAATTTTTGCAGGTTGCCGCCCGACAAAGATTGCGCAGGCGCTTGTGCACCATTGGCTTTGACGTTGAATCGCTGAATGATTTTTTCAGCTTGCGCTTGAAGCGCCTGAGTGTCAATCCAGCCGGCAGAAGAAATGGCCTCATTGCGCGTGAGCAGCATGTTGTGCGACAAACTCAGAGAAGGCACAGCGCCACGTCCCAAACGTTCTTCTGGCACAAAATGCAAACCTGCTTGGCGGCGTTGGTCAGGGCCCCATTGACCCACGGCTTGCCCACCTAACTGCACAGCCTCTGGGGCAGCCCGCGTGTCTTCGCCAGACAAAGCATAAAGAAGCTCACGCTGACCGTTGCCAGAAACACCGGCAATGCCCACCACCTCACCAGCACGAACTTGCAAATGGATGTCGGTCAAGTTGACGCCAAATTGGTCTTCTTTGTTCAGGGACAAATGTCGCGCTTCAAACAGCACCGGGCCAGGTGTGCGTTCTTGGTGCTTCAAGGCTGGCGGTTCTGCGCCAATCATCATGCGGCTGAGCGACGCATTGGATTCTTCTCTGGGATCACAAACACCCGTGACCTCGCCACCCCTTAGCACCGTGCAAGCCGAACACAGCTCGCGAATTTCGTGCAACTTGTGACTGATGTAAAGCAAGCTGCAACCTTGGCTCACCAGTTTTTTCAAAACCACAAATAACTTGTCAACCGCTTGTGGCGTGAGCACTGAAGTGGGTTCATCCAAAATGAGCAATTGAGGTTCTGTGAGCAAAGCTCGAATGATTTCGACGCGCTGCATCTCGCCCACACTCAAGGTGTGCACTGGCCGCGAGGGATCGATGTCAAGACCGTACTCTGCCGCCTTGGCGCTGATTCGGGATGTGACTTGCGCCAAGGACAAGGATGCGTCCAAGCCTAGCCACACGTTTTCAGCCACAGTGAGGGTGTCAAACAAACTGAAGTGTTGGAACACCATGCTGATGCCCAAAGCGCGAGCCTGCTGGGGGTTGCGAATTTGAACGCTTTGGCCCTTGTACTGAATGCTGCCCTCATCGGGCTTGACAGAGCCATAAATGATTTTCATGAGGGTCGATTTGCCAGCCCCGTTTTCACCTAAAACGGCATGCGCCTCACCGGGCTTGACCGACAAGGAAACCGCGCGATTGGCCACCACGCCAGGATAACGCTTGGTGATGTTGGAAAGTGAGAGGCGCAATGGCTCGTTGGACTGCATGAGAATCTCAAAGTTCGACAAATTCTATCGAGCTTTAAGACGCCTTTGCATGCGAATCTAGCGAATGTGACTAAATACCCGCCAAAGACTGTAAACCCGTAAGATCCAGAAGGTTTAAAACGCGGCCAGCACCACTGATCAGCTTGCGATCTCTGAGGTGCTTGAGAACCCGAGAAAAGGTTTCTGGTGCAATGCCCAGTTGCGCAGCAATCAGTCGTTTTCTGTCATGCAAGATCACCGCCAAACTGCCCTGCGCATCCGTTGGCTCTGCGTGCCTTAAAAGCCATTCTGCAAAACGAGCATCTGCGTCTTTGGCCAAGCGACTTACCGCCACCTCAATTTGTTGTCGCTGAGCTTTGGCCAAATCGAGCATGAGTGTGTGCAAGGGTTCGGGTAAATTTTTGAGGTGCGTTTTCAACTGCCCCAAGGTCATGCTTTGCAGCGTAACAGGCGTTTCAGCCAACGCATCGACCGCATGTGGCAAGCCCAGCATGGCCGCTGGGGCTTCCAACCAAAAGGGGCCTTCTATCACGCCCAATTGATGGACCAAAACACCTTCTTCAATTACGCCAAAAGCCACACGCCCACTCAGCAAACGCAAAGCCTTGTGGGCCACTTGACCCCTGCGAATTAACACGCTGCCGCCAGGCAATTCTTCAACGGGGGAGTGAGCTTGAGCGAGGACACGATTCAACATATCCTCCAATTTGCCAGACGCAGGCCTTGGCTGCGTTGACACAAATCAAAACTTTGTCACAACACCAAAATGGCGCGGAAGTCGTTCACATTGGTGTGAGTTGGCCCCGAGAAGACCAAATCGTTCAAGGCTTGAAAGTAGCCGTACGCGTCGTTGTTTGACAGGTGTTCATCTAAGCGCAGGCCCGCTTGCACGCCTCTAGACAGGGTATCGGGCGTGACGAGCGCTCCCGCGTTGTCTTCGATGCCATCAATGCCATCGGTATCGGCCGCGATGGCCCACACACCGGCTTGCCCCTGAAGCCCCTGCGCCAGGCCCATGCAAAATTCACCAGCACGTCCGCCGCGCCCTTCGCGTTTTTTAGATTCTGTTTTGACCGCGCGCACTGTGACGGTGGTTTCTCCACCACTCAAAATGACACAAGGCTTTTGAAAGGGACCTTGGCCGCGCGCACTGGCCCGTGCAAGCGCCGCATGAACTTTGCCCACCTCACGCGATTCACCCTCCATCTCATCGCTCAAAACATAGGCTCGAAGGCCTTTGGATTCAGCCAAGCTGGCTGCAGCCAACAAAGATTGTTGAGGGGTTGCAATCAAATGCACCGTGCTTCTGGCAAAAGCGGGATCACCCGGTTTGGGCGATTCCCATGTTGAATCTTGAAGCGCCTTCAGAACACCGCTGGAAATATCAATTTGATAGCGCTGCAAAATTTGCAAGGCATCGGCGCAGCTTGTGGCATCGGGTACGGTGGGGCCGCTGGCAATCACGGATGGGTCGTCGCCAGGTACATCGCTGATGGCAAGCGTGACCACTTGAGCAGGCGCACAAGCTGCTGCCAAGCGCCCACCCTTGATGCGCGACAAATGTTTGCGAACGCAATTCATTTCACCAATGTTGGCGCCGCTTTTGAGCAAGGCTTGGTTGATGGCCTGCTTCTCTGCCAAACTCAAACCCTCGGCTGGCAAAGTGAGCAAGGCAGAGCCTCCTCCCGAAATGAGGCAGAGCACCAAATCGTTGGCGGTCAGGCCCTGAGTCAAGGACAAAATTTCTTCGGCAGCAGCCAGGCCAGCGGCATCGGGCACGGGGTGGGATGCTTCCACAATTTTCAAACGCTCTGGCACACCTTCTGGCCTGACCGGCGTGTGGCCGTAGCGGGTAACCACCATGCCAGACAAGGGCGCATCGTGGGGCCACAAGGCCTCAACCGCGTGAGCCATGGCACCTGCTGCCTTGCCCGCTCCCAGCACCAGCGTTCTGCCTTTGGGCAACTTGGGTAAAAAGGCGGGCGTGTTGTGCAACGGCTGCGCCCTTTGAACAGCCTGATCAAACAATTGTCTGAGAAAGGCTCGGGGATTTTGCTGGATGTCGGCGTGCAGTTGAGGGTTGGCAGTCATGGCCTCAGAGTGTAGTGCCAGACATGGGCCCCACGCAATTTCTTCGTGCAAAATGTGCCCCCATGACCACCCTGCTCATCCACAACGCTCACACCATTGCCACGCTCAACGATGCTGGCGATGAGTTTCGAAATGCCTCTGTCTTTGTCAGAGACAACTGCATTGAGGCCATTGGCCCTGCCGACCAATTGCCTTCAACAGCCGATCGTGTCATTGATGCCCAGCACCACGTGGTCATTCCCGGCATGGTCAATACGCACCACCACATGTCGCAAAGTTTGACGCGTGCCATTCCAGGCGTGCAAAACGCCGAACTTTTCAGTTGGCTCACAGGCCTCTACCCCATTTGGGCTGGCCTGCAACCCGACATGATTTACGCCAGCACCCAGACGGCCATGGCTGAATTGTTGCTGTCGGGCTGTACCACCAGCAGTGACCACCTGTATATCTACCCCAATGGCGTGAAGTTAGACGATTGCATTGCAGCAGCCCAAGAAATTGGCATGCGCTTTGTGGCCACGCGGGGCAGCATGAGCGTGGGTCAATCCAAGGGTGGCTTGCCACCCGACCGCGTGGTAGAACAAGAGGATGCCATCTTGAAAGACACACAGCGCTTGATTGAGCGCTACCACGATGCATCGCACGGCGCCATGACACAAGTTGCGGTTGCGCCTTGCTCGCCCTTCAGTGTGAGCCAAGACCTCATGCGTTTGTCGGCAGAGATGGCAAGGCACTATGGCGTGCGGCTACACACCCACTTGGCAGAAAACGACCACGACATTGCCTACAGCTTGGAAAAATTCAATCGAACACCCACGCAATATGCAGAAGACCTGGGTTGGTTGGGACACGATGTGTGGCATGCCCATTGCGTCAAATTAGACGATGAAGGCATCTCTTTGTTTGCAGCCACGCGCACTGGCATTGCCCATTGCCCTTGCAGCAACATGCGCTTGGCCAGCGGCATTGCGCCCATTCGAAAAATGATTGAAGCTGGTGTGCCTGTGGGCCTGGGGGTGGACGGCAGCGCCAGCAACGATGCCGCTCACATGGTGAATGAGGCGCGGCAAGCCATGTTGCTGGCGCGTCTCAGAAAATCACTTGAAGCACCCCAGATCAATGCAGAAGGCAAAACCATTTTTGGTTGCGACACAGCGCCCATGGAAATGACGGCACGGGATGCGCTGAGGTTGGCCACCCGAGGGGGTGCCGAAGTTTTGGGCCGAAAAGAAATTGGCCAGCTGAGCGTGGGTTTCTGCGCCGACATGGCGCTGTTTGATTTGCGCAATTTGAGTTTTGCCGGGGGTGCCGTTCATGATGCTGTGGGTAGCCTCATGCTGTGTGCCAGTGCGCTGGCCGCCTACACCGTGGTGAATGGCAGAGTGGTGGTGAGCGAAGGCGAGTTGGTCAGTGTTGACCTTGGCAATGTGATTGAACGACACAACAAGTTTGCCGTTCAGTTGGCGACGGGGCACTGATTTCAATCAGTGCATGCCCTCAAGGCTCTACTTTGGCGCCAGCCAAATACCAACTGGCAACCCACTGTCTTTCTTCGGGTGTGATGCCAGTGGCATTATTCATGGGCATCTGCTGCGTGACACTCACTTGTTGGTAAATATTTTGCGCATGAAGCTTGATGCTTGCAGGCGTGTCCAAACGTACATTTTTCATTTGAACTTGTTCGCCATGGCAACTCAGGCAGCGTTGATCCATGACCGATTTAACTTGCGCAAAAGTAGCCGGCGCTGCTTGCGCTTGGGGCGCAGCATCTTTGGCGCCCCAAGGGGCCATGGCCGCAATGACCGCCACAATAAGCACCACGCCCACAGCAGCAAAAGGCCAAGGATTGCGAGCACGACCTAAGTGGTAGCCGTGGCGTTGCACAAAGAACTGGCGAATCAAGGCACCGGCAAACATCATCACAAACAAAATGAGCCAACGCTGCGGGTGCGTGTACAAGAAGCTGTAGTGGTTGCTCAGCATGGCAAAAATCACTGGCAAGGTGAAGTAAGTGTTGTGCACACTGCGTTGCTTGCCGCGCTTGCCGTGAATGGCCAGAGCCATGGCATCGTACTTTTCACCAGACGTCATGGCGGCCACCACTTTGCGTTGGCCTGGAATGATCCACACAAACACGTTGGCACTCATGGCCGTGGCAATCATGGCGCCCACCAACAAGAACGCCGCCCTGCCCGCAAACAATTGGCAAGCCAACCAAGAAGCAAAGGCCACCACACACAGCATGAGTGTGGCCACAATCAATTCACCGTTTTTGCGAAATCCAAACAGTCGGCAAATGGTGTCGTATAAGAACCAAAAAACCACAAAGAAACTCAGAGCGGCCGTGATGGCTACAGCCGGCGACCAGTCCATGAGTGATTTGTCAATGAGGTAGGTGCTGGCATTCCACAAATACATCACCGTGAAGAGGGCGAAGCCACTGATCCAAGTGGAATAGCTTTCCCAATAAAACCAGTGCAACTTGGTGTGAATCTTCTTCGGCGCCACCATGTACTTTTGGGGGTTGTAAAAACCACCACCATGGATGGCCCACATTGCGCCGTCTACCCCTTTTTCGAGCAAATCGGGGGAGTTGGGCTTTAGAAGGTTGTTGTCTAGAAAAACAAAGTAAAAAGACGAACCTATCCACGCAATCGCGGTAATCACATGGACCCACCGCAGTAGCAAATTAACCCAATCTAGCAAATAGGCTTCCATCGATAAGGCTCCAAACTGTTTACCGAAGTGTATACAA
>JAJTGB010000074.1 GCA_021298995.1 Comamonadaceae bacterium
GACACCATGGCAGAAGCAGCACAAGCTGCCGTTAAAGCGGTGAAAGGTTAATTACATGTCTATCTTTATCAACAAAGACACCAAAGTCATTACCCAAGGTATTACCGGCAAGACCGGTCAGTTCCACACTGAAAAATGCCAAGAGTACGCCAACGGTAAAAACTGCTTCGTTGCAGGTGTGAACCCCAAAAAAGCGGGCGAGTCCATCTTCAACATTCCTATTTACGCCTCTGTCAAAGAAGCGGCTTCTGACACTGGCGCTACTGTGTCTGTGATCTACGTGCCACCAGCAGGCGCAGCAGCAGCCATCTGGGAAGCAGTTGAAGCCGACCTCGACTTGGCCATCTGCATTACCGAAGGCATTCCTGTCCGTGACATGCTCGAAGTGCGCAATCGCATGCGCGCCAAAGAAGCCGCTGGTGGCAAGAAGACTTTGCTCTTGGGCCCTAACTGCCCAGGCTTGATCACCCCCGATGAAATCAAGATCGGCATCATGCCTGGTCACATTCACCGCAAGGGTCGCATTGGCGTGGTGTCACGTTCAGGCACATTGACATACGAAGCTGTGGCACAACTCACCGAAATCGGTTTGGGCCAATCTTCTGCGGTTGGTATCGGTGGCGATCCTATCAATGGCTTGAAGCACATCGATGTGATGCGCGCTTTCAACGATGATCCCGATACCGATGCTGTGATCATGATTGGTGAAATTGGCGGTCCCGACGAAGCCGAAGCAGCACGCTGGTGCAAAGACAACATGAAGAAGCCAATCGTTGGCTTTATTGCTGGTGTCACAGCACCCGCAGGCAAGCGCATGGGCCACGCCGGTGCCTTAATCTCTGGCGGTGCCGATACAGCCGATGCCAAATTGGCCATCATGGAAGAGTGCGGTTTCAAAATTACCCGCAATCCTTCCGAAATGGGCCGTCTGCTGAAGGCCATGCTCTAATTGCCATAAGCAGTTTTACGCATCACACGGTCCAGACGGGCCGTTAAAATTCAAGTCCCGACAAAAGAATTGGCCCTTAGGGGCCTTTTCTTATTCCTACTAAAAATGCAAAGGGACTGACATGGAAATGTTACAAAACGCCGACTTCTGGATCGGCTTGATGAAGATCGTCTGGATCAATATCATCTTATCGGGCGACAACGCCGTGGTCATCTTTTTTACAAATCATCGGCGGCATCTTGCTCCTGTACATCGGCGCTCAATTGCTCAGTGAAGATGGCGACGAAGGTGAAGGCGAAGTCGAAAAAGCGAGCTTGTTCATGGCCATCCGCACCATCCTTGTGGCCGACATTGTCATGAGCTTGGACAACGTGATTGCGGTGGCAGCTGCAGCCAAAGGCAACATGACACTCCTCATTTTGGGCCTGGCCATCAGCATTCCCATGGTCATTTTTGGCAGCGCCATCATGATCAAGCTCATGACCCGCTTTCCCATCATCGTCACCTTTGGGGCGTGTTTGATTGGCTGGGTGGGCGGCGAAACCATTGCCAGTGATGTAGCGCTTCGTGAATTCTCGGCCGAAAATTCTTGGCTGCACTACACAGCAGCCACAGCAGGCGCATTGGTTGTTTTGGCCATTGGCAAACTCTTCCAAAAGAAGCACGACAAAGAACTGCCGACAGACGCACAAGCTTGAAAATCAAGCAAGCGTTTGTAGCCAAGCCGACCCCGTGTGGTCGGCTTATTCACGTCTTTCAGTTGACCAGCGGGCTTAAAATTGACCTTTACCTAGGATCCCCATGACACGCCAACGCTCTCTCTATTTTCGCGGCTTCACCCTGATTGAGCTCATGGTGGTCATTGCCATCATTGGCGTGTTGGGTTCTTTGGCATTGCCTGCCTATCAAGACTATGCGGTGCGAGCCAAAGTGTCTGAAATGATGCTGGCGGCCACACCCTGCAAAACGGCCGTCACTGAGCTTGTGAGCTCAGCCTCGCAGGCCGACATCAGCGCGCAACTACCAGCGGCTTGTGCCACCCAAGCCTCCAAATACGTTGCCAGTTTGGCCGTTGATGCCAACGGTGTTATCACAGTAGAGGGCAACTCCGCCACTCTGCGTGGCAACACCAATGACAAAAGCAATGCTGTGTCGTTCACGCCCGTTCAAACGGGCACTACGGCTCTGGCCGGAACCACCGACGGAGGTAAATCCATTGCCACTTGGGTTTGTGGTCCTGCAGCAAGCAATCCCCTCAACGCCAAGTACTTGCCCAACACGTGCAAAGGCTCTTGAGTCTGTGTGCAATGGCAACGTACTTTTTCCCAGACTAGCTAATTTATTTGCGTTGGTTTATGACCCATCTAAGGGTAAAGCCCAACCCAAAAAGCCGACGAAAATGGATAGCATTGAAATTAGAATTTACTTATAAAACATAATCAGGAGAATTTCATGATTCAGCTGATCGCTCGGCGTACCGTTTTGGCCCTTTTGGCTGCAACGGCCTTTTCAGGTGCCGCACACGCTCAAAACGTCACCTTGCGTTTTCATCAAATGTTGCCGCCACAGGCCACTATCCCTGCCAAGGCCATCGTGCCATGGGCCAAAAAAGTCGAAGCCGAGTCGGGTGGTCGAATCAAGGTTCAGCTTTTCAACACGATGCAATTGGGAGGGACGCCCCCTCAGTTATTCGACCAAGCCAAAGACGGCATTGTTGACATCACTTGGACGGTGCTGGGCTACACCCCTGGCCGATTTCCAAAGACCGAAGTTTTTGAAGTACCGTTCTTAACCACCACAGGTGAGGCTTCGTCCAAAGCCCTGTGGGAGTATGTGCAAATGAACGCCTCCGAAGAATTCAAGGACGTCAAGCTGATCGCTGTGCACACCCACGGCCCAGGCCTTTTCCACACTAAGACGCCAGTGGTTGGGCTGGAAAGCCTACAAGGCATGAAGATACGAGGCGGCTCACGTATCATCAACAACATGCTGACGAAACTGGGTGCAACACCTGTGGGCATGCCGGTGCCTGCCGTCACAGAGGCTTTGTCAAAAGGCGTGATTCAGGGCACCACCATTCCTTGGGAAGTGGGCCCTTCATTGAAAGTTCATGAACTGGTCAAGAATCACACCACCTTCTTTGGCCCCAACGGCTTATACAACTCCACATTCGCAGTGTCGATGAACAAGGCGTCATATGACAAGCTACCGGCTGACTTGAAGCAGGTGATTGACAAGAACTCAGGCTTAGAGACTGCCGCTTTCTTCGGCCGAGCCATGGACGAGGGCGACAAGGCTGGTCGTGCCATTGCTGAAAAAGCGGGCAATAACATTGTCGCTCTAGACGCTGCCGAAACTCAACGCTGGCGCCGTACGGCCAGCGTCGTGGCCGATGACTGGATCAAGGAAGTGGGTACCAAAGGTATCGATGGCAACAAGCTGTTGTCTGATGCCCGTGCACTGATCGCTAAACACAGTAAATAATTGAATGCGGCGCCTACGGGCCCGCATTGCTCACCCGCCGCTGGTCGGCGGGTTTTTTCTGTCCACTCTGGGGCGAGCCCCATCAATCTGGGAGACGTTGTCCATGATGACCTACATTCACCAAATGGCCCGCTGGAGCGCCATGGCCGGCGGTATGTTGCTTACTTTGCTGACTGTGCTTGTGGTGGGCAGCGTGATCGGGCGCAGTTTCAGTGGCATGGGTTTGGGACCGGTGCCAGGCGACTACGAGTTGGTGGAAATGGGCGTGGGCGTCGCTATCTTTTTCTTCATGCCTTGGTGTTACCTGCAAGGCGGACACGCTACCGTAGACTTGCTCTATTCGCACATGTCGCTTGGACTACAGCGCTTCATTCGCCTGATCAGCGATGTGCTGATGCTGGCTGTTTGGCTTTTGCTGAGTTGGCGTTTGTGGGCAGGTTTGGTTGACAAGTACAACAATCAGGAAACCACCTTTATCTTGCAATTGCCCCTGTGGTGGGGGTTTGCCCTTTGCATGCTGGGCGCAGTGCTAGGCTGCACCACTTATTTGTGTCAGCTCCTCGTACAACTTGGATGGGCTAAGCCAGATCATAGTCTGAGCACAACTGGTCCTATCGGTCATTGACCATTCACAGGGGTTTTTACAATGAATTCAATTGAACTGGCACTGTGGTCTTTTCCGATTTTGCTGCTGCTGATTTTTGTGCGCATTCCAATCGGTTTGTCGATGATGCTGTGTGGCCTAGGTGGTGCTTATTTCATTTATGGAAGCATCACACCCATCGTGAATCAGCTCAAACAAGTCACCTACAGCACCTTTTCGAGCTACTCGTTGTCAGTCATCCCCTTGTTCTTGTTAATGGGCCAGTTTGCCGCTTTGGGCGGTCTGTCCAAGGCTTTGTTCAAGGCTGCAGAAGCTTGGCTTGGCCATCGAAAGGGGGGCGTTGCCATGGCTGCAATTGGCGCATGTGCGGGTTTCGGGTCAATTTGTGGCTCGTCGTTGGCCACTGCCGCAACCATGGGTCAGGTGGCTCTGCCTGAGCTCAAACGAGCCGGATATGCAGGTGGTATCTCTACGGCCTGTCTGGCCGCTGGTGGCACATTGGGCATCTTGATTCCGCCCTCAGTGGTTCTCGTCATCTACGCCATCTTGACCGAGCAGAACATTGCCAAGCTCTTTTTGGCTGCGTTCGTCCCCGGCATTCTGGCGGCTGTGGGCTATGTGATTGTGATTGCCATTTACGCTCGTCTTCGCCCGCAAGAAATGGGCACACTGCCGCCAGCACCGATGAAAGATCGCCTTCAAGCCACAGCCCGCGTGTGGCCTGTGTTGTTGATTTTTCTGCTGGTGGTCGGCGGCATTTATGGCGGCATTTTCACTCCCACAGAAGGTGCGGCTGTGGGCGCATTCGGCACAGGCATCGCTGCTTGGCTCAACGGCGGCCTAAATCGCAAAACCATCGGCAGCGCTTTATTGAGCACCGGAGTCGCCACAGCCATGATTTTCATGATTGTGCTCGGTGCAGGCGTGTACAACACCTTTTTGGCCTTGTCACAACTGCCTCAAGAGGCCGCTGCAACTGTAGCCGCTTGGGGCATGAGCCCCTTGCTGGTCATGACGGCGATTTTGGTGCTTTACGTTATTCTGGGTTGCTTCATGGACTCGCTTTCCATGATCTTGCTGACCATTCCAGTGTTTTTTCCCATTGTGACAGCATTGGACTTTGGCCTTCCTCCCGATGAACTGGCCATCTGGTTCGGCATCTTGGTGCTGATTGTGGTGGAGGTCGGCTTGATCACGCCTCCGGTTGGCATGAACCTGTTCGTCATCAATTCGCTTTCTCGCGACACGCCCATCACACAGACTTACCGAGCGATCATCCCTTTTGTTATGAGCGATTTGTTGAGAACTGCTTTGCTCGTGGCTTTTCCGTCAATCACTTTGTTTATTTTGCGGTTCTAAATTGCGTGCGTTCAAATTCCCACTCGGGCACTAATGTGAAACTGGAATCGGGCAGATTGGCCTTCACTCACCCGCCACCCAATGCCCCGACTTCCCGCCTTGTTTCTCTAACAGCTTCACATCGGTGATGGTCATGCCCCGATCCGCTGCTTTGCACATGTCGTAAATGGTAAGCAGGGCCACTTGAACGGCCGTGAGGGCTTCCATTTCTACCCCTGTTGGACCCACCGTTTCTGCTGTTGCCTTGCACACGACGCTGGGCGTTGGCACATCTGACAAAACCTCAAATTCGACGGCCACCCGTGTAAGCGACAAAGGGTGGCACAAAGGAATCAGGTCAGCGGTTCGCTTGGCCCCTTGAATGCCGGCAATTCGGGCAATGCCCAGCACATCGCCTTTTTTGGCGGTACCCGATTGGATCAAGGCCAAGGTACTTGCCAGCATTTGAATACGTCCCGTGGCCACTGCCACACGATGGGTCGATGCTTTAGCACCCACATCCACCATGTGGGCTTGGCCTTGGGCATCAAAATGAGTCAAAGGGGACAATGTGTTTGGCAATGAGTCAGGCATGGCAGTTGGCTAAAAAACTGGTAAAAACCATTTACAAAAGGTTAACGTAGTTCGAGCATGATACGGTTTTCGGATGGCCCACAGAAATTGGTACCCCTACATTGAATCGCGTTTCTCCAAAGTCTAAGCCACTGCTGGCCTTGCTGGCCATTTCACTGTGGATCACACCCGCGTGGTCTCAGCGCTCTGAGACGGCCGTCGCAAACAGCCTTCCTGCCTTGGGCGATGGCTCAGACATTACCCTGAGCGCTGAACGGCAATTGGGCGATCGAATTGTGCGTGAGTTGTACAGAGATCCCGACTATTTGGAAGACCCCATCCTAGACGAGTACTTGCAAAGTATCTGGCAACCCCTCGTGAAGGGCGCGCAGGCCCGAGGCGAGATGACGCCGGAATTGCTAGAGCGGTTTGCTTGGAAAATTTTCATTGGCCGCGATCGCTCGGTCAATGCCTTTGCCTTGCCGGGGGGTTATCTGGGTGTTCACTTGGGCCTGATCAGTGTGGTGAATACGCAAGATGAATTGGCTTCCGTGATGGCGCATGAGTTAAGCCATGTCACCCAAAGACACATCGCCAGGTCGATCGGAGATCAAGCGCGCATGACGCCATGGCTCATTGGCGCCATGATTTTGGGCATGTTGGCGGCCAGCAAAAGTGCACAAGGTGCTCAGGCGGTGATTGTCGGCGGGCAAGCCATGGCGGCGCAATCGCAACTGAACTTTTCTAGAGACATGGAGCGCGAGGCCGATCGAATTGGTTACGGTGTGATGTCGGAGGCGGGGTTTGACACGCACGGTTTTGTCACCATGTTTGGCAAATTGCAGCAAGCGGCGGGCTTGAACGACAGCGGCGCTTTTCCTTATCTGCGAAGTCACCCTTTAAGCAGCGAGCGCATCGCCGATATGCAAGCACGGCAACAACTCCAAACGCCTAGACCCGCCAATCAAGCCAACGATCTCGTGCAGGCCATCATGTCTGCCAGGGCACGTGTCTTGGCAAAGCCTGGCGTTGGCGCACTCAGGGCTTGGGCCAATGAAGCCACAGACACCAACATGGAGACACAAGCGCTCAACAAACGCATCGGTATTTTGTATGGCGCAGCGTTCTCTTTGATGCAGTTGCGGGATTTCTCTGCAGCTCGCGCATTGCTGCCGCGCTTGCGACTTTCACTTGGCGATCATGCCGCTGCACTGCGCTTTGTTAATTTGTTGGAAATGGAAATGGCCTTCAATGAAAATGACATGCGCGGCGCTTTGCGCGCATTGAACACCATCACCCAACTGCCTTCAAGTCAGTGGCAACGGCCAGAGTTGATTTATGTCGCACAAGCCAGCGCCAGGCTGCAGACCGCTTCGCCGTCCATAGAAACTTCGCAACTATTGGCAAAGAGCGTTTCGGCATTGCAAGCATGGGTGTTGCAGTCACCGCAAGATGCCCAAGCCTGGCAAGTCTTGGCCAGCGCGCTGGCTGCGCAAGGACGCACTTTGGCCTCCTTGCGGGCAGAAGGGGAGGCGCAGTTGGCACGCATGGATTTTGGCGCTGCGGTAGACAGATTCAGGGCCGCGCAAGATGCCTCTAGAAACAATCCGCCCCAAATGGGCGATCACATTGAGGCGGCGATTGTCGATTCACGATTGCGGTTTGCGCACGGTGTTTTGCGTGAGCAACTGTTAGAGCGACAGGCGCGCTGAGCACGGCGTCTTTGTCAGGCTCGCATTGGCGCCAACCTCGATTGTTTTTTTCACAACGCAACAAGCCTTCGGGCTGTGCTTGAGCGTGTCGCTCAAACACCCACTGCTGCTGGCGTTTTCGAAATACATAGTTGTCTCGGAAGTACACAAAATGACCTTCTGCGCCCATGTAAAAGTAATCGGTGGTGAATTGAATTTGTCCTTCGGTGACTTGCCAGTTTTGAAGTGTTTTGACGGCCAGAAAAGTAGCCTGATCCAGGCGTTGAAGCTGCCGGATGCTTCTCACTTTGGGGTCTCTTTGAAGCGCTGCGGTTGGTCGGGTGTCATTGGCAAGTACTGAGTTTGTCATTGCCGCAATCATGGGCATAGCGTCTGCAATGTGTTGCAGTTGCCATGTGCTGAGGTTTTCACCTCTTAACTTGAATGCTTTTTTTTCAAAAAGATAAGGTGCCGTGATTTCAAACTCAACACCACCGATGACATCTCGATGTCCTTTGTCGACAAAAAATTCTGAGCTGCAAGCAGAAGAGAACAACAAGCAAAGCCATGACAAAAAAGCGCTCAGGGTTTTAAAGCCGTCTTGAAAATGGTTCACTTGTTGTTCTCCTTGACTGCAGAAGATCAATAGCAGCTTTGCTCTTGAGCTTTTGCAAATGCGCGCGCGCCAAACAAGCTGACGCTCATTCCATAGGCACCCGCAATGAGATGGCACGTGAGGGCGTTACCGCCCTGTACGCCGCAGTCGTTCAAAATGTGATTGCTTAAGTTGGTGTCGGCTGTTTCGCGGCTGAAACCACACGTTGCGTAACTTTGATCGTGCTGAAAACAGGCTTGTGAGACGTCGATGCCAAACAGCATGTCTGGCACAAACGCATCGCTTTTGACGGTACCGCAACCCGCCCCCAATGCATTGCCATCATTTCGGATGCCATTGGCAGTGCCTGAACCAAATTTAAAAAAATCCCAAACTCCGCCACCTTGAACTTGTAGGGTGGCTTCGACAGTGCAGTCTTGCATGATGTTTCTCCTTGCTTTGTGAGTCAATTTAGACAAATGGTGTTTTCATGTATTTTTTTAGATTGTTTTGTGTAAATTCAGTGGGTTTATGAATACAAATTCAATATTCATGCGCTGATCTTAGGCTTGCGCTGAACAGTTGATGCATGCAACAGCTTGCAGCAAAGGAGCCCAAAAACGCGGTCCTTCACAAACCGCTATGATCTCGATCCCTCTTCAAAGTACCTATGGCAGGCATCCACATCACCGACATCGAAGCGGCCATCAACTATTGGCGCGAAAAAAACCCGTCTCCGGATGGCGTGGCTTTGCCTCGCGAGTTAAGAGCCCTCGCAGAGGTCTATGCACTGATGGTTTACTTCAAAGAAGATGAGGCCGATGAATTTAGCTTGCCTTTGGCGGCTGCCGAGGCGTGGCAGGCTTGGTACGCCAGCACGCCCGATACGCCTTGCATTGCCATTTGCTCAACCTTCCAGGGCGATCCCTCTTGCAAGGGCTGTGGTCGCTCTTTTGAAGAGGTGCAACTTTGGACTGAAATGAGCCCAGGCGAGAAGCGCTCGGTTTGGCGGCGCATTACCGTCGATGGCACCTCATGGCGATTTAACCGATATGCGGAGCGTGCGGCAGAAGATCGCAGCTTGGCGCGAGCCGCAGCGGATGCTCAGGTGCCACTGGGTTTCAACAGTTAGTTTTTTCCAACTGATTTGTTCCCAGCAGTTTTATTTCCAACGCATCACTTCCAGGTGCACACTGTCTTTGGTGTTGCTCAAGGTGAGTGCACCCTCTTGCACGGTGGCTTGCAGTTGCATGCTTCGCTCGGCCAGCTTGGCCAAGGCCTGACTGGCCTCTGTGGGCACTCGCCATACTTGAAGTTTGTCCATGCGGCTGAGCTTGCTCTCAATGCCGCGCCACCAAACTTCAGCGGCGTGGTTAAAGCAGTAAACCATGACGGCATCTGCTTTCTGGCAGGCCTTGTTTAGGGGCTTGTCTTCTGGCTGACCCACTTCCACCCACAAACGCGTTTGTCCTGTGAAGTCGCGCAGTGACAAATCAGGATCATCGGGGTCAGACAAACCAGCACCAAATGCCAGCACACCATCGCCGTTCAAATCGGCCTGCAGTTTGAAAGCATTGTGGGCCAGCGCCAGCAAGCGAATCATCATGCGCTCGTCGGTTTCACTGGGGTGCCTGGCCAGCGTGAGCGCATGGTCTGCGTAGTAGCTGTTGTCAATGTCGGCGATGGAAAGGTTGACTTTGTAGATGGTAGATTTCAGGGCCATGGGGTCGAACTCGATGAGGCCTGTTTAAACGCGCTTGGCCAGCTCAGTGGCTTTGCCAATGTAGCTGGCAGGCGTCATGGCCAAGAGTCGATCTTTTTCGGTCTGCGGTATGTCAAGTTCGCGAATAAGGCCATGCAATGCCGCGGCGGTGACGGTTTTACCGCGCGTCACTTCTTTCAATTTTTCGTAAGCCCCCTGCACGCCATAGCGGCGCATGACGGTTTGAATGGGGCTCGGCTAAGACTTCCCAAGAAGCATCTAGGTCTTGCGCAATGGCTTCTTCGTTTAACTCTAGCTTTTTCAAACCCGTCATGAGGGAGGAATAGGCCAAAGCAGTGTAGCCCAGCGCCACGCCCATGTTGCGCAGAACGGTGGAGTCTGTGAGGTCGCGCTGCCAACGGCTGACGGGCAGTTTTTCGGACAAGTGCTTGAGCACGGCATTGGCCAAACCCAAGTTGCCCTCGGCATTCTCGAAGTCAATGGGATTGACTTTGTGCGGCATGGTGGAGGAGCCTATTTCGCCGGCTTTTAAACGCTGCTTGAAATAACCCAAACTCACGTAGCCCCATATGTCGCGCGACAAATCGATCAAGATGGTGTTGGTGCGCGCCAGGGCGTCAAACAACTCGGCCATGTAGTCGTGCGGCTCAATTTGAATGCTGTAGGCTTGGAAGGACAAACCCAAACCCCAATGTTCTGCGGAGGCACCCGACTCATTGGACTCCGGTGTTTCAACCACTTTTTTAGAAAAAGATTCCCAATCAAAGTCTGGCCATGCGGACAAGTGGGCGTTGTAATTCCCCACCGCACCATTCATTTTGGCCTTGAGCGGAACCGCCGCAATTTTTTCACGCGTGTTGCTCAATCGAACCACCACATTGGCAAACTCTTTGCCCACCGTGGTGGGGCTGGCTGTTTGGCCATGCGTGCGGCTTAGCATGGGCACCGCTGCGTAGGCATGGGCCATGCTGCGCAGCTGGGCAATGATTTCATCCAATGCGGGCAAGATCACTTGCTGCCGTGCCCCTTTGAGTTGCAAAGCATGGCTGGTGTTGTTGATGTCTTCGCTGGTGCAAGCGAAATGCACAAACTCGGAGGCTTGTTCTAACTCCGGGCGATCTTTGAATTTGGATTTGATCCAATACTCAACCGCCTTCACATCGTGGTTGGTGACCTTCTCAATGTCTTTGATGGCCAGCGCGTCTTGCTCTGAGAACTGCGTGACCAAGCCCGTCAAATAACGTCTTGCCCCCAATGACAATGGTTTGAACTCCTCGAAGCCTGCATCCGACAAAGCAATGAACCAAGCCAGCTCCACTTGAACCCGGCGGTGCATATAACCTTGCTCGCTCATGAGCGGCCGCAAGGCATTGAGTTTGTTGGCGTAACGGCCGTCCAACGGAGACAGGGCTGAGATGGGAGAAGAAGTCATGCCCACATTGTAAGTTCTAGGCCTTACAAGAGAACAAGGTTTGGATTCCTCTAGAATGCAACTTCTTATTGAAGCATTTTGACTCTTTTAGACACTTAAAAACCATGAAACTGATCGGTTCACCTACCAGCCCCTATGTCCGCAAAGTCTGCATCGTGATGGCTGAAAAAAAGTTGGACTACCGCATGGTGGCCGAAGACGTTTGGTCAGCCACCACCACCATCAACGCCTCCAACCCCCTGGGCAAGGTGCCTTGCTTGGTGCTTGAAGGGGGCGAAGCCGTTTTTGACTCCCGCGTTATTGTGGAATATTTGGACACTTTGTCGCCCGTTGGCAAGTTGATTCCAAGCAACGGCCGAGAGCGCGCAGAAGTGAAAACATGGGAAGCCTTGGCAGATGGCCTCATGGACGCGGCCATCTTGGCGCGCCTTGAAGCAGGCTGGGCACACCGACTGCCTGAGCAGCGCTGTCAAGCATGGATTGACCGTCAAGTGGCCAAAATTTCAGAGGCCCTCAAAGCCATGTCAAATGGTTTGGGCGACAAGCCCTATTGCTCAGGTTCATCCCTGAGCTTGTCCGACATCGCCGTTGGGTGCGCATTGGGCTATTTGGACTTCCGCTTCCCAAGCATCGAGTGGCGCAGCGCGCATGCCAACCTTGACAAGTTGCACGAAAAGCTCATGCAGCGTCAAAGCTTCATCGACACCCAGCCTAAGTAAACCGGAGGGCCATGCTGGCCCTGTCCAGTGAGGTTTGCGCTAAGAGTTGGCGCGTTTTTTAAGCCAGCGCATCAGGCCGCCTACCCAAGGCAGCTTTTCATAAAGCTCTTCGGCTGCATCCCAATAATCTCGGTGCAGCGTGATGCGCATTTGATCGTCTAAGACCAAGTGTGTCGTCCCTAGAACCACTTGCTCGGTGCTGGTGTCGAAGCGCTTGAATTTAAACTTGAATTGCCAAGTGAGAAATGCTTGATGGCCGTCCACCACCTGCTCGGTGATCACAAAGTGTGGCTTCTCAAGCGACGCATACATGTGAAGAAAAACGCCTTGGATGGCATCGAGTCCCTGCACCTCGTTGAAGGGGTCCTTGAAACGGGCTTGCGGGCTGTACCAATGATTCAGTTGCGCCAAGCTCTGCGGTTGCAGCGTTTCAAAATAGTGGGCTATTTCTGTGAATCTCTGGCGGTGGCTCATGGTCAAAGTCCGGTAAATCGACGCACCAACGCAAAATAGGCGCGGTAAGGCAACAAGCGCAGCAGCTTTAACCAAGCGGTAAATCGCTTGGGAAAATGAATGTCAAACAAACCTTCCGCCCAGCCCGCCAACATGGCGGTGGCGGCCTGCTCGGGGGTAATGAGCGCGGGCATCTGAAAGTTGTTTTGGGCTGTTAGCGGGGTGGCCACAAAGCCTGGGTTGACCACGCTCACACCAATGCCCTTGTCTTGCAAGTCCATGTACAAAGTTTCTGCCACATGCGTCACGGCTGCCTTGGTTGGGCCATAAGCCAGACCATTTGGCAGGCCACGCCAACCCGCCACACTGCTCACCACACTGATGTGACCCGAGCCTTGCTGCAAGAACATGGGCAAGACCGCATCCAAAACGCGAAGCAGGCCGTTGTAATTGACATCTTGATGGCGCAGCATGTCGTTCAAATCGAACTCGGTGGCGCGCTGTGCACGGTAATGCCCCGCGCAATACAACACGAAATCGAGTTTGCCGCCGGCAGCAACCTGCCTAGCCACATATTTCACTTGCAGCGCATCCGTCACATCCAAGGAGAGCAACTCTACGGGCAAGCCTTGGCTTTTGCACGTTGCGGCCCACTCCGACAAAGTGCCCAAATCTCGAGCCGAGACCAGCACATGCGCGCCGGCTGCATGCAAAGCTTTGGCACAAGCCAAACCAATGCCACTGGAGGCGCCTACCAACCAAACTCGTCGGCCCCGCCAATCTTGGATGGGCGCATTCAAAGGCGCACCCCATCTGCGCTTAGCAGGGGATGGCGGTGAAAGCGTGCTTGCTTTAGGAACTTCTATTTTGGCGGTTTGAAGACTCACGGCTTGGCTCCTGCCGGTGTTTCACGCCGTGAGAACGACAAAGTCACTTCGCCCAAAGTCACGCCCAATTTGCTCATGACGGCTTTGTTCAACATGACACGGTCGTTCATCAAAAACATCCAGTCGTCAAATTGAACCTCCCACACCTTGCCATCGACGGGCAAGGCCAAGGTGTATTGCCATTGAAAGGCATTGCCTTTGGTTTGGCCTGTAGCCATGCCCACCACATCGTCTGCACGGCCCTCATAGCGGCCATTGGGCAAGGCTTTCAAGCGCCAAACTCTGCGCTGCAGCGTGCCGTCTGAATAGGTGAATGCTTCATCTAAAACACCTTCGTCGCCTTGCCATTGGCAATCAATGACGACTGTGAATCGCTTGACGACACGGCCGCTGCGGTCCGTGAAAATACCCCAAGCGTCTACGGTGCCTGTGAAGTACTTGCGCAAATCTAGAGCGGGCGTTTCAGCGGCATAGTCTGAAATTTGGGGCCCCGCACAAGCCGACAAGGCCAGCGCACTGCCTGTTGCCAAACCCAATGTGCCTGCACGCGCTAGCCATGGTGCGGTCAAGCCTTGGGACAAATTTTGTAACCACAAACGTCGATTCATTAATCACTCCTAATTGCCGGCTGAAGCGCTGGCTGTTGAATCCAAAAAACATACAAAGTGGCAAGTGCCAAAAGTTTCAAGACACACGGCAACACGCCATAGGCCAAGGACAAAGCACTCAAACCTTCCGGTGTTTGAGTGCCCGGTGTATAGCCCCAATAAGACAAGAGCGGCAAGCAAATTCCTGCCGCCAACGCCAAATTCAATTTGCTGGCCAAATTCCACCAGCCCAAATAAAGACCTTCGGCACGGCCACGATGGCCCAAGGTGTCAATCACCCGGTTGAGCAAGGCCGTGGGCACCACCAGGTCGGCGCCCAAAGCCATGCCAGAGGCGATGCAGACGGCCAAAAAAGCCATCTCATCGCCGGGGCCAAGAAACCCCACGCCCACAAAACTCACAATGGCCAAGGCCATGCCGTAAAGCCACGTCTTGGGCAAGCCAAACATGCGCACTGATTTAAGCCATAAGGGCAGAGACAAAGTACCTGCTAAAAAGTACGCCCCCAAGAACAAGGGTGACATGTTTGCAGACGCTTGTATTTGATCTTCAACAAAGAACATCACCAAACTTGCGGGCACTGCGCTGGCGATGCCATTGAGCAAAAAAACGATCAAGAGTTTTCGAAAGCTGATTTGTCGCAGTGGCAAGTAGTTGTCTTTGGCGGCGCCGTCATTTTGCTGCGTGGCGGCATCGCTGTAAGGAAGGGTGCGCCCCTGTTTCAACACCAAGGACCACAAGAAGAGGCTCAAGAAAAGCATGACACCCAAAAAAAACGTGGTTGGCAACCAACCCGCCAAGACCGGAAGCACAGAGGCCGTGACCACACCCACCAAACCCGCGCCTTCGCGCCATGCAAGCACTCGGCTTTGTTGGCTCGCACCGCCGCCCAAGCGCGACGCCCAAGCCTGGTGCAGGATGCTCAAACCACTGAAGGTCAAATGACACACCGTCACGCAAACAGCCACCCACATCACATAGGCAAATGGTTCGTCGAAGCTGGGTGGGAAAAAAAGTGCAATGAAGGACAACAACAAGCCAAGGGCATAGGCCAATGCAACGCCAACGACGTGCACTGTCGATTTGGCATACAGCGCATCGCTGAAGCGTCCTAAAAGCGGATCAATCAAAGCATCGGCCAAGCGGCTGAACAACAACACCGCACCCAAGCTGGCCAGAGGTACAGCAAACTGAGTGGCATAAAAATGCGGCAAATTGACATACATAGGCAGCGCCACAAATGCCAATGGCAAGGCCAGCAAACCGGCGCGAAAGCTCAGGCTGTGCGAGGCTTGGGGCTGCACGCTCATAGCGCCTTCATCCAAGCTTGACGAATCGCCGGTGCAGAGGTTGACTCGTGCATCCAAATTCCAAAAAACAATTGCGCAAACATCGGGTCTTGAATGCGGCCAATCAGTTTGTCGTTCAACAAAAATTCTGCGCCCACATTGGGCACATAGAGGCCTTGCAGGCGGTCACCCTTTTGAACATTGGGGAAAATTTCTAGCATGGCTTTCAACCAACTGCTTTCTTGTTCACGCGTGAATGGACCGACTTTTCGCATCTCATCCACAGAGCGCTTTGCAATGGCCGAACCTTCTAGGCTTCTCAAGTAGGACAATTCCAAAACAAAAGAATGCTCAGAATATTTTGGGATTGAAAAGCCTGGCCGAATCCAAAGCCGCGCGTCATAGACGTCAAAGCCCCAAACGCTCAAACGCTGTTGGCTTGAAGGTTTGGCGCCAGGCAACAAAACAGGCGATGCTTGCACAGACATGCCCGCAAACAGACTGACGCACAAAATGACCATGCTTGAGAACCGGCGCAAGAAAAGGCAAGACAACATATCAGGCCCTTTTTTGCAAAGTGAATTGCATGACGTCGGTGTTGGCTTCGTCAAATGCGGCTTCACAGTAGGCCAAATAAAACTCCCACAAGCGCAAGAACTTGGTATCAAAACCAAGCTTTAAAACTTGTGCCTCCTGGGCCAAGAAGTCATGCCGCCAGCGCCTTAAAGTTTCTGCGTAATCGGATCCAAAGCTCAGTTCATCAATCACCTCGAGTCCTGCCAAACGCGCTTGCCGTTTGAATTCTGAGGGGCTTGGCAAGCATCCGCCAGGGAAGATGTAC
>JAJTGB010000075.1 GCA_021298995.1 Comamonadaceae bacterium
CATCCAAAAGCAACTGGATAATTTCGACATGGCCCCCTGTGGCCGCGTAATGCAAAGGCGTCCAACCCGGATGATTGATGTCTGCATCCCGACTAACTAAGAGCTTTGCCAGCGTCAAATGCCCCTTCAAACTGACCAACATCAAAGCAGACTCACCGTGTTCATTGCGAACATTCAATTGTGTCTTTGGATGTTTAGCGATTAACTCAAAAGTTTTTAAAGAATCGTGAACAAGACACAGCAGAATGGCCGGTTCTGCATTCAAACTCACTGTGTTTGGATCAAAACCACGTGCAAATAAGTTAGAAACTACTTTAACTTCATCATTGCGTATTGCTTTGAAAAAGTCTTCGTATGAGCCGGCCAGCGCGGTCGATGTAGTTAAAATAAATCCATATAAAACAACATACTTTAAAAATTTATTAAAGTAATTTATAAGATTTAAGGTGAATCTAAACATTGGCATGACTCTTTGCGAAAAGACGATCAAAATTGCGACTCGTTAACTCACCAACTTGTTCTGGCGTCATCCCTCTTAATTCGGCCAAAATTTTGGCCACAAAAGGCACGTAGGACGGGTTGTTGGTTTTACCGCGGTATGGCACTGGGGCTAGATAAGGTTTCAATCAAAATACGGTCTAGCGGCACCCAAGCAGCCACATCTCTCAAATCTTGAGCCGTTTTGAAGGTCAAAATGCCTGAAAAAGAGATGTAAAAGCCCAACTCCAAAGCAGCCTTGGCCACGGCCTGCGTTTCTGTAAAACAGTGAAAGACGCCGCCGGCACTGCTTGCATCCCCTGCTTCGCCCTCTTCTTTCAAAATTCTGAGGGTGTCATCTGAAGAGGCGCGCGTGTGAATGACCAAGGGCAGCTGCGCTTGTTGGGCTGCTCGGATATGCGTTCGAAAACGATTTCTTTGCCAATCCATATCGTCAATGGTGCGGCCACCTTTGCGCTCTTCCATTTGGTAGTAGTCGAGCCCGGTTTCGCCAATCGCAATGACCCGTGGCAGCGCTGCTTTGTCAACCAAGTCTTGAACGCTGGGTTCATAGATGTCTTCATTGTCGGGGTGAACACCCACGGTGCTCCAAAAATTGTTGTGGGTCATGGCCAAGTGGTGAACTTGGTCAAATTCTTCCATGGTGGTGCAGATACAGAGGGCGCGGCTCACTTGAGCTTCCGACATCATTCTGCGAATGTCTGGCAGTTGAGAGACAAGTTCTGGAAATGAAAGGTGGCAATGTGAATCGGTGTACATACTAGGTGGGGCTGTTCATGATTTCACGTGCTTCAGTACACAAAGCCTCTAACATGAGACCTGCATTGAAAGGATGTTCAGACGTTTTGGCAGCATGCGCAAGACGTTTGAACCAAGCGCTGAGTTTCGAAGAAGAAAGCTTGAGTTTGGGCACATCGGCCTCATTGAAAAACCGCAATGGCGCTTGCGTTTGTTGCATCATCAAATCGTGACAAAGCTTTTGCAATGCATCGATCACTTCAGATGGAGGAATATCTGCACAGAATGAAGCATCACCCGAAAGCATGGCACGTGGAAATTGCGACCACCATTTCACGGATTGCCCTGCGTGTTGTTGCCTCAGAACTTCATCAGGACGGCCACCAGCGGCCTTCAGCATCGTGATCGAATCTTCCTTGGAAATACCCTGCGACTCAAGCCAACTCAGCGCATCGGATGTCGAAGGCCAAATCATGGTGTGAATCAAACAACGGCTGCGAATGGTGGGCAATAACTGGTGTGCGGCTTCTGTGGCCAAAACAAATTTCACATCACCCGGGGGTTCTTCCAAAGTTTTAAGCAGTGCGTTGGCCGTAACATGGTTCATGCGCTCAGCTGGAAAAACCAAGACAGCTTTGCCGCGCCCTCGGGCATTGGTTCTTTGCGAAAATTCAATGGCGTCTCGCATGGCATCGATGCGAATTTCTTTGCTTGGTTTTCGGCTTTTATTGTCAATTTCAGACTGAGCCTTTTCACTGAGTGGCCATCCCAACTCCAACAAAATGGTTTCTGGCATGAGCACAAACAAGTCAGCATGCGTGTGCACGCTGAGGGCATGACAACTGCCGCATTGACCGCACGCACCTTGCGTCAAAGCGTTTGAGGACTCACACAGCCAAGCGCCAACCATGGCGGATGCCAATTCATATTGGCCAAGACCAGACGGGCCTTGCAACAACCAAGCATGTCCTTGTTGTGACAGCAAGGACACATTTTGTTGCCGTAACCAAGGGGCCAAAGTATTCATTTTGAGTAAGCCAATTCAATGGCTCTGACCACATCAAGCCAAACCATTTCACGAGTTTGATCGGCTGCAATCTGAGCAAATCTGGCCGGTGACTCTTTCATCCTTTTGGCATAGCCATTGCGCACCGACTCAAAGAAAGATTGCGGTTGAGATTCAAATTTATCAGGTACGCGGGCTGTGCTTAAGCGTTGCGCAGCCACGGAGGGTGGCAAATCGAACCAAATGGTGAGATCGGGTTGGCGCAAGGCTGTGCTGGGTACTTTTTGGACCATTTGCTCCAAGATTTGCAGAACTTGCCAATCGAAGCCACGGCCGCCCCCTTGGTAGGCAAATGTGGCATCGGTAAATCGATCGCAAAGAACCACTTCACCACGCGCCAAGGCGGGTTCTATCACCTGAACCAGGTGCTCTCTTCTGGCCGCAAACATGACCAAAGCTTCCGTGAGGGGATCCATCGATTCGTGCAAAGCCAGTTCTCTCAACTTTTCAGCCAAAGGGGTTCCGCCAGGTTCGCGCGTTAAAGTGACCACGTGGCCACGGCTTTTGAACCACTGAGCCAAGCCCTCTATGTGGGTGGACTTGCCAGCGCCATCAATGCCTTCAAAACTGATAAACCAAGATCGACTCATAAATTCATTGACCTTATTTGGATAGACCACGCTGGTACTTGTTCACAGCTTGATTGTGCTCATTCAGTGACATACTGAAATAGCTCGATCCATCGCCCTTGGCTACAAAATACAGGGCATTGGATTTGGCAGGTTCTAGGGCCGCCCTCAAAGCAGCTTTGCCGGGCATGGCAATGGGTGTGGGCGGCAAGCCTGAACGCGTGTAGGTGTTGTAGGGTGTGTCTGTGCGCAAATCGATTCGGCGCAAATTGCCATCAAAGGCATCGCCCAATCCATAAATGACCGTGGGATCGGTTTGCAGTCGCATGCCCATTTTGAGTCGATTGTGAAACACAGCAGATATCAGGGGCCGGTCGCTGGCACGCCCCGTTTCCTTTTCAACAATGCTTGCCAGAATGAGTAAATCTTCGGAATTTGTAATCGCAATCGGAGAAGATTTTTTAGACCACACTTCAGCCAACTGACGATCCATTGCCTTCAATGCGCGTTTCATGATGGCAATGTCGGTGGATCCTTTGGAATAAGTGTAGGTGTCGGGGTAAAAACGCCCTTCCGGATAGACATTGGGTCGTCCTAAAAGGGTCATAATTTCGGCGTCAGTCATGCCTTGAGTGGTTAGCTTAACGGTGTCTGCTTTGGCCAAGGCCTGTTTAAATTGCTTGAATGTCCAACCTTCCACCAAAGTCAAGCTTCGCAAACTTTCCTCACCTCGGGCCAGCATGTTCAACACAGTTCTAGGCGACATGTCTGGCGTGATTTCATAACTGCCAGCTTTGATGGCGCGGTCTTGTCCTGAAAGACGAAACCACAAACTGAGCAATTGGGGAGAAACATCGGCACCAGCATCTGCAATGGCCTGTGCCACTCCTTTTGGCGTGGTGCCCAGCTCGATGGAAAGATCAACCACTTGCCCTGATGGGATATCCGTCGATAAAGGTGCATTGGGTTTAATGCCCATCGGCATGTGAAGCCAAGCAACGGAGGCCGCCATCAAGACCAGGACGAGCAAGCTTGTGAGCGTCAGCAAAGTTCTCCACGAACTGTTTTTCCGTGAAGATTTTGACTTTTTAGCTTTGGAGGCAGAACGGCTCAAACCTTGAATCCTTTGGGTTTCTCAGAGGAGATCATAATTCAGGGATGGAACTCCTTGAACCTCAATTGAATTTCTCCCCCTCTGGCGTACTCAGCCCCTCAAATTGGGGCCTCATTTTGGCCGAAGGGCCCGATGCAGGCTCTTTTCTTCAAGGGCAGCTGACCAACGACGTCTTGCTTTTGCCGGCGGGTCAAAGTCGCTTTTCAGGCTATTGCTCTGCCAAAGGCAGGCTTTTAGCCAGCTTCATCGTTTTGAAAATCAGCTCAGACAAGTTTTTATTGGTCTGTCACCAGAATTTGATCGCAGCCACCGTCAAACGTTTGTCAATGTTTGTGCTGCGCGCCAAAGTCAAATTGACAGATGCCTCTTCTGATTTTCAAGTTCTGGGGTATTTGGGCAAAGCAGCAGCTGACATCAGCCCTGCTTTGGTTGCTGCGGCACCGTGGCATGTCAGCCAACAAGCAGAATCCTATTTCATTCAATTGCACCCTGGCAAAACGTCCACTGGAACACTCGCTCGCGTTTTGCAAATCAGCCAAAACAGGACTTCCGATGACACGCCGTTGAAGACAGCGCCGGCGCCTTCTATTTCAAGTCAAGATTGGCAATTGGCAGAGGTTCTTTCTGGCATCAGCATGGTCGAAACTGGAACTTCTGAAGCGTTTGTGCCGCAAATGTTGAACTACGAGTCTGTCGAAGGCGTGAGTTTCAAAAAGGGTTGCTATCCAGGCCAAGAGGTGGTGGCCAGGAGTCAATTTAGAGGCACACTCAAACGCAGAGCCTTTGTTGTTTCATGCAGTGAGCCCATGCATGTGGGGCAAGAAGTTTTTTCTGCAGACGATAAAGAGCAAGCTTGCGGCGTGGTCTCAAGTGCCGCCAAATTTGAGCCTGCTGGAAGCCACAAGGCCCAATGGTGGGGCATTGCCTCCTTGCAACTCAGTGCTCTGCAAAATGCGCTTCACTTAGGGCAAGCTGAAGGGGCTGTCATGCAGGCTTATGCGCTGCCCTACCCTTTGCTAGAGGACATTTAAGTTAACAGGCGTGTCATTTCAATGTGGTCGATGCCGGCATCGTCAAATATGTCGCCATGCGCTTTGAAACCCAATCGGCGGTAAAAGCCTTCTGCACTGCATTGGGCGTGCAAGATGACCGATTGATCGCCGCGTTTTTTGGCCACTTCAATGAGTGACTCAACCACCATCTGACCAAGATGGCCACCGCGCAAAGGCTTTGAAACAGCCATGCGGCCAATTTGAGCCACTTGAGGTTGAGGCTGGAGCAAACGCCCTGTGGCCACAGGCTGACCCAACTTGTTGACAACAACGGCATGCAATGCCGTAGCGTCAAGTTCATCCCATTCAAGTTCGGGGGCAATTTCTTGCTCATGTACAAAGACTTCTGTGCGCAAAGGCGAGGCCAAAGATTGCATCTCAGCCCAAGACCCCGTTTTGAGATCGACCACAGATTCTCCAGCTTCAAAGATGAGCAAGATATGGCGCAAGGCTTCCGGAATGGGCTTGGAGGTTTGCGTTTGAGGGTCTGCAAACACATAAATCAATTCGCCACTGATGAGCAATTTGTCGCCCCGAAAAATGCCAGCCTGAAACACCATGGAAGAATTGCCCAACTTGCTGCACTTCATGCCCACACTCAAGTCGTCGTCCATGAGCGCTGAAGCATGGTATTCCAAGGTGGCTTTTTTAACGTACAACTCACCACCCAACATGTGAAAAGCTGTTTCGTACGGCAATGCAACACGCCCCCAATACGCCGTGACCGCTGTATCGATGTATGTCAAATAATGGCCATTGAAAACAATTTTTTGCATGTCGATTTCGGCCCACCGAACTCGCAGACGATGGAAAAAACGGAAATCACTTCGTTTCATGATGATGTCTTTCTCAGAAAATTTGCCAAGTTAAATGTGAGCGCTAAAGGCTTTTTTCAAAGCCTGTCCAGCATCTTGGTGAGCGTGTTTGGCCTCGGGAATGACGCGCCCCATGTTGATAAAACCATGTACAACACCATGGTAAATCTCAAGATTCACCGGTACGCCAGCCATGCGAAGCAAATCTGCATAGGCAATGCCTTCATCGACCAAGGGATCACATTCTGCCAAACCAATCCATGCAGGAGCAAGGCCGTCATGACGCTCAGCCAACATGGGTGCAAATCGCCAGTCGTCCCTGTCTTTGCTGTCAATGTAATGGTTAAAAAACCAATCAACAGTTGCCTTGTCCAGCATAAAGCCCTGGTCGTAAGTGCGATGTGATTCAGATTCTTGGCGTGCAGCAGTGCCTGGGTAAAAGAGCAATTGAAGAGACAGCGGCAAGCCCTGATCACGTGCATGAATGGCACACACCGCGGCCAATGTGCCGCCAGCGCTATCACCACCGACTGCCAAAGCATTGGGCCGAAGTCCCAATGACTTCGCTGATTGAGAAACCCACTTCAAAGCGTCCCATGCATCGTTGGTGGCGGTAGGAAATCGATGCTCCGGTGCCAATCGATAGTCGACTGAAATCACGGCGCAGTGCGCTATGCGCGACAACTCTCGACACAGTACGTTGTGCGTTTGAATACTGCCAATGGTGAAGCCGCCTCCATGATAAAAAACCAATGTCGGCAAAGGGGCGCCTTCTGTTTTGGCGGTGGGGGCAAACAGTCTGGCCTTGATCAAATGGCCGTCGCGCATGGGAATGTGCAAGTTTTCTATTCGGGCAATTCGGGGTTCAGGCAAGTCCAGAAGACTGGCAGACACTTCATAAAACAATCGGGCTTGTTGCGCCGTTAACAAATACAGAGGTGGGCGACCTGCTCGATCGATATTGCGCAAAACCAAGCGCATAGCATCTGTGAGTCGGCTGTGAGAATTGGGATGAGTACCCATAGAGTTTATTTATCGCCAATGTGACTGATTGAGGGTTGTAGAGGCTGACTTCCTCTGCGACTTGCATTAGAGTGATGCATCATCGTAACGCATCCACCAAAGTCATCATGGCCTTTATCAATTACGTCACCCAAATTCAAATCGATTTCGGCGCCATTCAGCTTTTGAAACAGGAATGTGAAAGGGTTGGCATTCACAAGCCCCTGATCATCACCGACCAAGGCGTCAAGGCAGCAGGCGTTTTGCAAAAGGCATTGGATGCGCTTGAGGGCGTGAAGGTGGCTGTATTTGATGAAACACCTTCAAACCCCACAGAAGCGGCTGTCAGAGCTGCCAGCGCTGTTTACAAAGCCAATGGCTGCGATGGTTTGATTGCTGTGGGCGGCGGCTCTTCCATTGACTGCGCCAAATGTGCCTCCATTGCCGTCAGCCACGATGGCCCTCTCAAAACCTTCGCCACCATTGAAGGCGGATCGCTCAAAATTACCGACCGAGTGGCTCCCATCATTGCTGTTCCCACCACAAGTGGCACGGGCAGTGAAGTAGCACGCGGTGCCATTTTGATTGTGGACGATGGCCGCAAATTGGGCTTTCACTCTTGGTTCATTGTGCCCAAGGCCGCCATCTGCGATCCAGAGCTCACCTATGGATTGCCTCCCATGCTCACAGCAGCCACCGGCATGGATGCCATTGCGCATTGCATGGAAACTTTCATGGCTGCCGCCTTCAATCCACCCGCCGATGGCATTGGTTTGGATGGCTTGCAACGCGCTTGGGCGCACATCGAACGGGCGACCAAGAACGGCCTAGACAAAGAAGCCAGAATGCACCTCATGAGTGCCTCCATGCAAGGGGCCATGGCATTTCAAAAGGGCTTGGGCTGTGTTCATTCTTTGAGCCACAGCTTGGGCGGCGTGAATCCCCGCTTGCACCATGGCACCTTGAATGCCATGTTTTTGCCCGCCGTGGTGAAGTTCAATGCCAGCGCCGAGTCCATGCAAAAAGAAAATCGCTTGAACCGAATGGCCCAAGTGATGGGACTCAGTTCAGGGTCTGATATTCCACAAGCCATTCAAGACATGAATGCTCGCCTAGGCTTGCCATCGGGTTTGCAGGCCATGGGCGTGACCGAGTCCTTGTTTGACGCTGTGATTCATGGCGCCATGGCCGACCACTGCCACAAAACCAACCCCCGCATTGCCACGCCCGAAGAATACCGAGAGATGCTCATCACTTCCATGTGATCAGAGATCTTGTACCTTTGCCATGTGAGGTTGGCGAAGCCATTGGGCCAATTCGTCGGCTAGTTGCTGGCTGGCAGAGCTTGCTGCCGTCCACACCTTGACCCTTGATTGCAAATCTTGGCCGTAGGTTGAAAAGTCATTTCGATCGGGCAATTTGCCATTGGGCAATGTTTTGATCCATTCCGGGTTTGGCGCCAAAACTACGGTGTTGCTTAAAAATGGTGTTGCTTTGTGGCGCCATTTCAGGGTCTTGTCTAGCCAGCCTGGCACCACAGATTTTTGGAAATGAGGGTACAAGACAATACCTCTATGTTGCTCAGGATGAGCGCTGTTTTGCCAATCAAGGTGCAAGTGGTAATCGGTAATGCCTCCATCCCAATAGGCGCCACTGGGAGCACCCTCAATGTTGTGCACCGCCTTCAAAACAAAAGGAATGGCACAACTGGCTTGCAGCACATCCATGAAATTATTGGGCGTGAGTGCCAAGTGCCTGGTTGCGTAATCTTGTGTGCCAAAGGGCAAATGACCAGAAGAAGAAAACACCACTCGCTCTAGCGTTGCACCCATGGCCTTGCGATGAATGACGTTGCTCAAGAAAGCCACGCCATAGCCCAAAGGACTCCACAAAGGATGTTCGCGCTTGAGCAAGCCTTTGCCGCGAGACGTTAGGACATGCAATCGGTATCTGGGATGCGTGAGCAAAGACTCAATTGAACCGCCATAAAACAAATCCAAATTGTCTCGAAAGGCATCACTGACTTGTTGAGCGCTCGGAAACTTTTGACCTGGCTTTAACTCGTAATGCTGGTGAATGTAATCGTGCTCTAGGCGAAGCAGTCCTGCAAGGCTGTTTGGCATACAAGCTGTGGCCATGCGCCAAGCGCCTATGGAGGCACCTACCAAATCGATGGACTGTTGGCTGTTGGGAAGCCATTCATTGAACAAAAATCTGTCGATTGGTCCCAGTATCAAACCCTTTGGACCCCCTGCAGCTGCTGGAATAACCCCAACATCGGATGCGCTCAAGCCGTGCCTTGCTAAATGCTGCTTGGCTTGCGGACCGGCGTAAATACAAAGGGCTTTCATGTCAGCGTCAGTTGAGGTGTTTGAAAGACATGAGGCGCATCAAGTTTTTTTCTGCAGTTTGGCAAACGCCGATGCCATGGCGCTTTGGCCTAAATTGCCAGCCTGAACAGGACCCTGCGCACGATGGTTTTGATGCCCCTGACGAGGCCCGCCTTCAAACTTGTTTTCACGTCCACGTTGAGCGCCAGAAGGCGCAGCGTCGCTGAGCTTCATGGTAAGGCCGATGCGTTTGCGAGCCACATCGACTTCAGTCACTTTCACTTTGACGATATCGCCTGTTTTTACCACTTCGCGTGCGTCGGTGATGAACTTGTTGCTAAGTTGACTGACGTGGACCAAACCATCTTGGTGAACACCCAAATCGACAAAGGCGCCAAATGCCGCCACGTTGCTGACAGTACCTTCCAAAATCATGCCTTCTTTCAAATCACGGATGTCATCAACACCCTCGTTGAATCGGGCTACTTTGAAATCGGGTCGAGGGTCACGGCCAGGTTTTTCCAATTCAACCAATATATCTTTAACCGTGATCA
>JAJTGB010000076.1 GCA_021298995.1 Comamonadaceae bacterium
CGCCAAGATTTTTGGCCCTATCAAAGACTACGAATGCTTGTGCGGTAAATACAAGCGCTTGAAGCACCGCGGCGTGATCTGCGAGAAGTGCGGCGTTGAAGTCACACAGACCAAAGTGCGTCGCGAACGCATGGGTCACATTGACTTGGCAGCACCTTGCGCACACATCTGGTTCTTGAAATCTTTGCCTAGCCGTTTGGGCTTGGTATTGGACATGACCCTGCGTGACATCGAACGCGTGTTGTACTTTGAAGCCTATGTGGTGACCGACCCCGGCATGACACCTTTGAAGAAGTACAGCATCATGTCCGAAGACGACTACGATGCCAAAGTGCAAGAGTACGGCGATGAGTTCCAAGCCAAGATGGGCGCAGAAGGCATCAAAGATTTGTTGCATGGCATTGAAATCGAATCGGAAATTGAACGTCTGCGTGGCGACCTCACTGGCTCTGAAGTCAAGGTCAAGAAAAACGCCAAGCGTTTGAAAGTGCTTGAAGCCTTCAAGAAATCAGGCATCAAGCCTGAGTGGATGGTGCTCGAAGTGCTGCCCGTGTTGCCACCGGACCTGCGTCCTTTGGTGCCCCTGGACGGTGGCCGTTTTGCCACATCCGACCTCAACGATTTGTACCGCCGCGTCATTAACCGCAACAGCCGTCTGCGCCGCTTGCTCGAGTTGAAAGCACCCGAGATCATTGCGCGCAACGAAAAGCGCATGTTGCAAGAAGCGGTGGACTCATTGCTTGACAACGGTCGCCGCGGCAAAGCCATGACCGGCGCAAACAAGCGTGCCCTCAAATCTTTGGCAGACATGATCAAAGGCAAGAGCGGTCGTTTCCGTCAAAACTTGTTGGGTAAGCGCGTCGACTACTCTGGTCGTTCTGTGATTACCGTGGGCCCAACCCTCAAACTGCACCAGTGCGGTTTGCCCAAGTTGATGGCCATCGAGTTGTTCAAGCCTTTCATCTTTGCACGTCTCGAAGCCATGGGCATTGCGACCACCATCAAGGCAGCAAAGAAAGAAGTAGAAGCCGGTACACCCGTGGTGTGGGACATCTTGGAAGAGGTGATCAAAGAGCACCCCGTGATGTTGAACCGTGCGCCTACTTTGCACCGTTTGGGCATTCAAGCCTTTGAGCCCTTGCTCATTGAAGGCAAAGCCATTCAGTTGCACCCCCTCGTTTGCGCGGCCTTCAACGCCGACTTCGACGGTGACCAAATGGCCGTTCACGTGCCTTTGTCTGTGGAAGCACAAATGGAAGCCCGCACCCTCATGCTGGCCTCCAACAACGTGCTGTTCCCAGCCAATGGCGAACCATCCATCGTGCCGTCACAAGACGTGGTGCTGGGCTTGTACTACACCACCCGCGAACGCATCAACGCCAAAGGCGAAGGCTTGATCTTCTCCGACATCGGCGAAGTTCAGCGCGCGTTGGATGCAGGTGCCGTGGAACTGACTGCCAAGATCAGCGTGCGAATTACCGATTGGATTCTGAACAAAGAAACCAAAGAGTTCACCGCTTCGACCAACATGGTTTACACCACCGTGGGTCGTGCTTTGTTGTCTGAAATCTTGCCCAAGGGCTTGGCTTTCGAGAACATCAACAAAGCGCTCAAGAAGAAAGAAATTTCCAAGCTCATCAACACGTCTTTCCGCAAGTGCGGTTTGAAAGAGACTGTGGTGTTTGCCGACAAGTTGTTGCAAAACGGTTTCCGTTTGGCCACACGTTCAGGCATCTCCATTGGCATCGACGACATGTTGGTGCCGCCCGAGAAGGGCGCCATCATTGGTGAAGCCGAGAAAGAAGTCAAAGACATCGAGCAGCAATACGTGTCCGGTCTGGTCACTTCTGGCGAGCGTTACAACAAGGTCGTTGACATCTGGGGCAAAGCGGGTGACGCTGTGTCCAAGGTGATGATGGACCAGCTCCGCAAAGAGAAAACCACCGATCGTCACGGCAATGTGGTTGAGCAAGAATCGTTCAACTCCATTTACATGATGGCCGACTCTGGCGCTCGCGGTTCTGCCGCGCAGATTCGTCAGCTGGCTGGTATGCGTGGTTTGATGGCCAAGCCTGACGGCTCGATCATTGAGACACCGATCACGGCCAACTTCCGTGAAGGCCTGAACGTGTTGCAGTACTTCATCTCCACACACGGTGCACGTAAAGGCTTGGCCGATACGGCCTTGAAGACAGCCAACTCCGGTTACTTGACACGTCGTTTGGTTGACGTGACACAAGACTTGGTGGTGACTGAACTCGATTGCGGCACCACAGACGGCTCACAAATGCGCGCCATCGTTGAAGGCGGTGAAGTGATTGAATCCTTGCGCGATCGCGTCTTGGGTCGCACTTTGGCCGACGACGTGTTGCACCCCGAGTCACGCGCTGTGGTGGCCACGGCCGGCACCTTGCTCGACGAAGACATGATTGAAGTGTTTGAAGCTGAAGGCGTGGACGAAGTCAAAGTTCGCACGGCCCTCACCTGCGCCACACGCTTTGGTTTGTGCGCCAAGTGCTATGGCCGCGACTTGGGCCGTGGCGGCTTGATCAACAACGGCGAAGCTGTGGGCGTGATTGCTGCGCAATCCATCGGCGAGCCAGGTACACAGCTCACCATGCGGACGTTCCACATTGGTGGTGCTGCCTCACGTGCATCTGTTGCCTCTAGCGTTGAAGCCAAGTCCAATGGTTTGATTGGTTTCAATGCCGCCATGCGCTATGTCACCAACACCAAAGGTGAGTTGGTGGTCATTTCTCGCTCTGGCGAAATCATCATTCACGACGAACATGGTCGTGAGCGCGAGCGTCACAAGGTGCCTTACGGCGCCATCCTCACAGTCAAGATTGACAAGGCCATCAAGGCCGGCGCTATTTTGGCCAACTGGGATCCATTGACACGCCCCATCATCACTGAATTCGCCGGTCAGATTAAGTTCGAGAACGTCGAAGAAGGTTTGACAGTGGCCAAGCAGGTCGATGAAGTGACTGGTTTGTCCACACTGGTGGTGATCGATCCTAAGCGTCGTGGCTCTACCAAAGTGGTTCGTCCTCAAGTGAAATTGATCGACGCTGCTGGCAAAGAAGTGAAGATTCCGGGTACCGATCACTCTGTGACCATCGGTTTCCAAATCGGCTCACTCATCCAAGTGCGCGACGGTCAAGATGTGGGCCCAGGCGAAGTCTTGGCACGTATCCCTGTGGAAGGTCAGAAGACCCGAGACATTACCGGCGGTTTGCCACGTGTGGCCGAACTGTTCGAAGCTCGCAGCCCCAAAGACAAGGGCATGTTGGCCGAGATGACCGGTACCGTGTCGTTTGGTAAAGAGACCAAAGGCAAGGTGCGTTTGCAGATCACCGATCCAGACGGCAAAGTGTGGGACGAACTCATCCCCAAAGAGAAGAACATCATGGTCCACGAAGGCCAGGTGGTCAACAAGGGCGAGAGCATTGTGGACGGCCCTGCCGATCCACAAGACATCTTGCGTTTGCTCGGCATGGAAGAGTTGGCCCGCTACATCGTCGACGAAGTGCAAGACGTTTACCGTTTGCAAGGCGTGAAGATCAATGACAAACACATTGAAGTGATCGTGCGTCAGATGCTGCGCCGCGTGGTGGTTGAGAACATTGGTGACTCCACTTACATTGCTGGCGAACAAGTGGAGCGTTCAGAGATTTTGAACACCAACGACGCATTGCGCGCCGAAGGCAAAATCCCTGCAACCTTCAGCAACTTGTTGCTCGGTATCACCAAGGCTTCTTTGTCGACCGACTCCTTCATCTCTGCGGCTTCCTTCCAGGAAACCACCCGCGTGCTCACCGAGGCTGCCATCATGGGCAAGCGCGACGAGTTGCGTGGTCTGAAAGAGAACGTCATTGTGGGCCGCTTGATCCCTGCGGGAACAGGCTTGGCTTATCACAAAGCACGTGCCGCCAAAGATGCGATGGACGAGGCAGAGCGCCGCGCCATCACTGAAGCTGAAGCCGTTGAATTGGCCGAAGCCCAACAGTTGACCGAAGACGCAGCCAACGCTGCCGATTCGAACTCCTGATCGACTTCCGGCTTCGGCCGGAATGAAACAGCGCCTCTGATCCGATGACTCGGCCAGAGGCGTTTTGTTTTTACAACTGTTTTCATTCAAAATAACGGCAACATGTCACTGCTGATTTTTTGCGCCATCTTGGCCACACTTTTTTTCTGGGCGGTTGGTGCTTACAATCGCCTGGTGGTGTTGCGCGCCAATGTGGCCAAACAGTTTTCGGCAGTGGATGCCCAGTTGCTGCGTGTGCTGGTTTGGTTGCAAGGCAACCTGCCTGCCTCCATGCGCGACATGTTGAGCGAAATGGAAGAGGCGGCATTGCCAGAGGCCTTGCTTAAAAATGAGCGTGACTTGAACTTGTTGGCCATTCTGGAAGCCCTGTCAGACAGCCTGGATGCTGCGCGCACGCAGCCCTTGTCTCCCGTGGTCATGCAACAGGTCAATCAAAATCGCTTGGCCTTGGCCGCTTGGGCCAAAGCCGAAGTGCGCGCGGGTCAAAGCGGTGAAGCCACGTGGTTCATCGATCCACTGCCTTACAAGTTTGACCGCTTGAAGGCGCAAGCCTGGCCCCTCATGGACGCCTACAACCAAGCCGCTGCCAAATACAACGAAGCGGTGAGTCAATTTCCAGCCAGCGTGCTGGCCAAACAAGTCAAATTTGTACCGGCTCAAACGCTGGACATTGCCGATTTGTTGGCATGAAACCCTGCTTTTCCTGAAGGCCCGCATTGCAGCCCAATTTACAAGCACCGCTTTGGCAATTGTTGCAAGCTGCGGCACAGGTGGCATTGGCCGTGCAAAACGGCCGGTCCATGACCGCTGCTTTAGAAACCGTTTCCAAAGATTTGCGACCTGGCGTTCAAGCACTGTCGTTTCAAACCATGCGTTGGTGGGGCCGCGCCTTGGCACTTCGAAAATGCTTGGCGCGCAAAGCGCCGCCTGCACAAGCAGATGCCTTGCTCTGCACGGCTCTGGCTTTGTCTTGGCAAGACGAGTTGGCTCTCTATCCGGTTCACACCTTGGTCAACCAAGCCGTTGAGGCGGCACGCAGGCACAAAGACATGCGTGCGCAAGCACCGTTTGTCAACGCGTGTTTGCGCCGCTTCTTGCGCGAACGCGAGGCCTTGATAGCGCAAACCAATACCGACATCACTGCACTTTGGAACCATCCGGCTTGGTGGGTCAAGCGCTTGCAGACAGACCACCCTCAAGATTGGCAAACCATTTTGCAGGCGGCGCAGTCGGCGGCGCCCATGACACTGCGCGTCAGCCCCAAGCACAGCACGGTGCAGGCTTATTTGCAGGTTTTGGAGGCGCAGGGCATTGCCGCCAAAGCGGTGGCCGAGTTTGGCGTTCAGTTGCTCAAGGCGGTACCCGTTCATCAATTGCCCGGATTTTCTGAAGGCCATGTGTCGGTGCAGGATGCGGCTGCACAGCTGGCTGCGCCTTTGTTGCTCAATGGCTTAAATCCCTCCCAGCAAGCTTTGCGTTTGCTCGACGCTTGTGCAGCGCCAGGTGGCAAAACCGGCCATTTGTTGGAATGTCATCCTGGGGCGCAAGTCTTGGCTTTGGATGTCGACCCCGTGCGCTGTGAGCGCATTCAACAAAACTTAGACCGACTCAAGTTGAAAGCCCAAATTGTGGCCGCCGATGCGGCCCAGCCTGCCGATTGGTGGGACGGCCAAAGCTTTGACGGCATTTTGCTCGATGCGCCTTGCACCGCGTCTGGCATTGGCCGAAGACACCCCGATGTGCGGTGGCTCAGGCGCGAATCAGATATGGCGCAGTTGGCCGCCATTCAAGCCAAGCTCCTGAAGGCGCTGTGGCCCTTGGTCAAACCCGGGGGCAGATTGCTTTACTGCACCTGTTCGGTCTTCAAGGCCGAGGGCGAATCTCAAATCCAAACGTTTGTTCAACACAACACTGATGCCCAGATCTTGCCTTCTCCAGGCCATTTAACCCCCTCAAGTGCCACATCTGAGACCAGTCTCCGCGACAATGTCATGGGTGAACATGACGGTTTTTATTACGCACTGCTGGAAAAGCGTTCAATTTAAGTTGAATGGCATGGCGCGCACAAGTCTTTGGCTTCGTGTGCTCCTTTGGTGTGTGTGGTCGGTCTGCGCTTTCTCCGTGCCTAGCCATGCCCAAACGGCGGTAGCCTCCCAGGTAGAGGTTTCAGAATTGCGGCTGGAGCGTTCGGACGGTGCTTTGCTTTTGCAAAGTACTTTGCGCATAGACTTGGGCAACGCGGTGGAAGAAGCCTTGCAAAAAGGCATGCCCCTTTACTTTGTCACCGAGGCCGAGCTGTTGCGCGACCGCTGGTATTGGTACGACAAGAAAATCAACACCATTGCCCGCCATTACCGATTGGCCTATCAGCCATTGACCCGCATGTGGCGTTTGAATGTGTCGCGCGAGCCTATTGGGACGGTGGGTTTGGCCAGCAGTTTGTCGCAAACCTTCGAAACCTTGCCAGAAGCTTTGGCGGCCATTCGAAGAACAGTCAATTGGAAATTGACCGATGTGTCCGAGCTTGGGAGCGACAACAAGTACACCCTCACTTTCAAGTTTCGTTTGGATGTATCGCAATTGCCAAGGCCGTTTCAGATGATGGCCGGTAGCCAATCAGAATGGAATTTGAGCACTCAAAAAACCTTGCGCTTCAGCTCTGAAGTAGGACGCTAAGCAGCTCCGTCAAAGCAGACTTTTGTCATGAATCGGAACCCCAAAGATCGAATTGCCACAGGCGCACAAGCCTCCAAAACTGTGCGCTGGATGGTTGGTATTGGGGTGACAGTTTTATTCATCATTGGCCTTGTGCTGTTGATTCTCCTCACACAGGCCACCAGCAACCGCGCGTTGTACGACCGCAACTACGATCGCCTGTACTGGATCAATACCGCGGTGGCCTTGCTGTTGTTGGCCGGATTGCTTTGGGGCCTGACGCGCCTCATCATTCGCTTGCGACAGGGGCAATTTGGATCTCGCCTGTTGGTCAAGCTGGCCGCTATTTTTGCACTCGTGGGCGTGATACCTGGCGTTTTAATTTATGTGGTGTCTTATCAGTTTGTGTCGCGCTCTATCGAGAGCTGGTTTGATGTGAAGGTGGAGGGCGCCTTGGTGGCGGGCTTGAATTTAGGCCGTGCCACCTTGGACACTTTGTCGGGCGATTTGGCCAAGCAATCTCGAGTGGCGGCGCAGCAGTTGGTGGATGTGCAAGAGGCCACTGCGGCACTCATGCTAGACCGAGTTCGCACCCAAATGGATGCCAACGACGCTGTGCTGTGGTCGCTTGATGGCCGGCTTATTGCCACGGCGGGGCAGTCGCGTTTTGCCATTCGGCCAGAGCGGCCCACAGCAGCCCAGTTCAAACAAGTGCGCAGCAAACTCAGCGTGGAAATTGTGGAAGGGCTGGACGAAGCGGTGGGTGCGCCAAGCGGGCGCATCAAAGTGCTTACGCTGGTGCCACAAAACAGCCTCAGCTTGCGTGATGACCCCTGGGTTTTGCAAATTTCTCAGGAACTTCCCGCCACTTTGGTGGCCAATGCCTTGGATGTTCAGCTGGCCAATCGGGAATACCAAGAGCGTGCACTGGCCCGAGACGGGCTTCGCAAAATGTACATCGGCACACTCACATTGAGTCTGATCATGGCCGTGCTGGCAGCGGTGTTGCTGGCGGTTTTGTTGGGCAACCAAATTGCCCGACCCTTGCTCTTGTTGGCGCTGGGCATGCGCCAGGTTGCTGCGGGTGACCTCACCCCCAAATACACGCTGCAAGGCAAAGACGAGCTGGGTGGCTTAACCCGTTCCTTTGCCGAAATGACCCAGCAGCTGTCGGATGCCAGAAGCGCCGTCGAGCGCAGTTTGATGCAACTCGATGCCGCCCGAGGCAACTTGCAAACCATCTTGGACAACCTGACCGCCGGTGTCATTGTTTTCAATGCCCGGGGCTTGATTCAATCCTCCAACCCGGGTGCAACGCGCATTTTGAAAGTGCCTTTGGCGGCGCATCAAAAAGCGTCTTTTTTGAGCTTGCCCAATTTGCAAAACTTTGCGACAGGCGTGCAAGAGCAGTTTGAACTGCTTTCCTCAGACAAAGACCGGCATGAACTTGACCATTGGCAAAAGTCCTTTGAAATCCATGCATCGGGCCAAGGCTTGGAGGCCACCTCCGTGACATTGGTGGCCCGCGGCGCGATCTTGCCCGACGGCATGCGGCTGTTGGTATTTGACGATATTTCTGAAATTGTGTCGGCCCAGCGTTCTCAGGCTTGGGGCGAGGTGGCCCGCCGCTTGGCGCACGAAATCAAGAACCCCCTGACGCCCATTCAATTGTCAGCAGAGCGCTTAGAGCGCAAACTCGATGGCAAGTTAGAGGAGGCAGACCAGACGGTTTTGTCCAAGTCGGTGAAAACCATCGTCGATCAAGTGGCCGCCATGAAACGTTTGGTGGACGAGTTTCGAGACTACGCCCGTCTGCCCTCAGCCGACCTCAAACCACTCGATCTCAACAGCTTGATTACCGATGTGATGGCCCTTTATGCGCCAGAGCCACTCGAAAAAGCATCGCGGCCCCAGGTCAAAGCCGACCTTGACCCCACCTTGCCCCTCATTGAGGGCGACGCTCAGCAACTCAGGCAGGTGGTTCACAACCTCATTCAAAACGCGCAGGATGCCAGCGATTCTCAATCGCACGTGAGCGTGGTCACCCGTTGGAGCCCTGCGCGCAAGCGCGTCAAGTTCACCGTTCTGGATGAAGGCCCTGGTTTTTCCCCCAATATCTTGCAGCGGGCCTTCGAGCCCTACGTCACCACCAAAGCCAAAGGCACCGGTTTGGGGCTGGCGGTTGTGAAGAAAATTGCCGATGAGCACGGTGCTCGATTGGATATTGCCAATCGAGTTGAAGATGGGGTGGTCAAAGGTGCCCAAGTATCGTTATCATTCACGGTCGAGAAGTTGGCGCAGATTTAATGCTTGCGTCAGTTTTGAGAAGGACTTCAAGTGTCCAATGAAGAAGCACAGTCGATGCAAATTAGAGGCAACTAAGCGCAACATGGCAAATATATTGGTGGTCGATGACGAGTTGGGCATTCGCGATTTGCTCTCCGAAATCCTCAACGATGAAGGGCACAACGTCGAGCTGGCCGAGAACGCCGCGCAAGCGCGAGAGTTAGAAAAACCCATCACACTGCAAAAACTTTTGAAAACGGTTGAGCAGGGTTTGGCTCGCGAGCAAGTGCGCCAAGCGGCTGCGGCTTACCAAGCCTCTCAATTGCCAGCAGGCAATGCCGCCCCCGCGCCATTGGGTGTTGCCAGCAGCCAAGACCTTGTGCTTCAAGTGTCCCAAACCTTTGACCTTGATTTGCCACTGCGCGACGCCCGCGATGCGTTTGAAAAAGCCTACTTTGAATTTCACTTGGCCAATGAAGGGGGCTCCATGACCCGCGTGGCCGACAAAACAGGTTTGGAGCGTACCCATCTGTATCGCAAATTGAAGCAATTGGGCGTTGACCTCACCAAGGGCAAGCGCGCTGGCGCTTGATTTTTGCCGTTCAATCCACGGTTTCGACAGTTCGTCGCAAATCGAATGCATTCACAAAGACAGCTGTCTACATTAGGCCTTTTCTAAACAACGAGGCCTTATGACAACACCATCTTCTTCTCCTCCCAAGTCCGCCAATTGGCAAGCTGCCAAAGACACATTCCATGCCTATGCCACTTGGCTGGTTGGCATCAGTTGGATGCTGTTTTTTGGTTTGTCCCTTGTTTTGCTAATTGCCTCTGGCGTTCTCCTGGTGCCGCAACTGGGCTTCGTGATCATCCTCATTTCGATTGTGATCAAGGCCATTTTCAAACAACAAATTCAAGCTGAAGAAAAAGCCTCTGCGGCCACCTACTTGGCTGAAGCCGAGCAACTCAAACGTCAATTGGTGGAGGCGCGCATGGCCGCCATGCAAGCGCAAGTAGAACCCCACTTCTTGTTCAACACCTTGGCCTCCATCGATCATCTGATTGAAACCGATCCGCCGCGCGCCAGCTTGATGCAAAAAAGCTTGATCGCTTTGTTGCGTGCCACACTGCCCAACATGCGCGAGCAAACGCCCAACACGGTAAGGTACTTGGGCCAAGAGCTGAGCGTCATTCGCCCTTACCTCGACATTCAAAAAATGCGCATGGAAGATCGCCTGCAAGTTCAATGGGATATTCCAGAGGGCCTTCATTCTGCCGAAATGCCCCCCATGATGATGCTCAGCTTGGTTGAAAACGCCTTCAAACATGGCCTTGAGCCCAAGGCTGAAGGTGGCACATTGGTCTTGCGCGTTGAAGTTTCACACGGCAAATTGGTGGTCACTGTGAAAGATTCAGGCGTGGGCTATTTCCCAGCCGATGCCAACAATGTCAGTGCCAGTAACGGTGCCAGTGCCAGTGCGCCAACGGCAAGTCCGCAAGGTGTTTGGGCAGGTGGCTTTGGCTTGAAAAATATTCGCGACAGATTGGCGCTCATTTATGGCGACCAAGCCAGCTTCAGCATCCGCGCATTAGAGCCCTATGAAGGCTCTGGCACCTTGGCCATTTTGTCCTTCCCTTACAAGATTGCGCCCATCGAGGCCACTGCCAAGCTTTGAAACTCTTTTGACCATGACCCTCAACATGTCAAAGAACCCCCGCGCCGTGATTGCCGACGATGAGCGACTCATGCGCGAACAGCTTCGCGCCAGGCTGCATCAAGTGTGGCCGGAGTTGGAAATCGTGGCAGAAGCCAAGAACGGACTCGAAGCCGTTCAAGCCGTTCAAGAGCACCAACCCGATGTGATTTTTTTAGACATTCGCATGCCTGGCCTCACTGGCATTGAAGCGGCCAAGGAAATTGCGCAACTTGAGTTCAGCGACGACGCCTTGTTGCCAGAAATGGTTTTCATCACAGCCTACGATCAGTACGCCATCGATGCGTTTGAGCAAGGCGTGGTGGACTATGTTTTAAAACCTGCAGAGACTGAAAGGCTGAGGCTGACGACAGAACGCTTGAAGACACGGCTGATGCAGCGCACGCATGAGTTGGATGGTCCTGAGAAAGACAGCAGCCTTGCAACCCATTCAGTTCAGCAATTGCTGCATGTGCTGTCGGCGCAAGTGTCAGGGCGTCCAGCGCAGTATCTTTCTTGGTTGCAAGCCTCGGTGGGTCAAACCCTTCAGTTGGTGCCCGTTGAAGATGTGCTTTATTGTGTGAGCGATGAAAAGTACACGCGCGTGCAAACAGCCAAGCAAGAGTTTTTGATTCGCAAGCCCATCAAAGAATTGGTGGAAGCGCTAGACCCCACTATTTTTTGGCAAATTCACAGAAGCACCTTGGTCAATGTGCGGGCCATTGCAGGTGTGCTGCGAGATGAGCGTGGTCGGCAGGAGGTGCTTGTGAAAGGCCGATCTGAAAAACTGCAGGTGAGTCGAAGTGCCGCTCAGTTGTTTCGCAGCATGTAAGGGCGTTAAGGCAGCGCCACTGGCTTGAGTGTGATTTGCCGAATTTCAGGGCTCGGCAATTTGATGGCTTGACCTTGGAAATAGATTTTCACCAAAGGCAGTTGCTGGCTGTAAACCTTGAACGGCCCTGGCCCATAAATGCTTCTTTCCTGACCCGGCGCCAATGACAAGCTGGCCACGCGTTGGTTGCCATCCATGATGCAAAGGCTGATATTGTCTAAAGCCACCACATGCACACACTCGCCTTTTTTGCGCGCAGACGTGGGTTGAATTTCAGTGTCAGTGGGCTCCCATGCACATGCTGAATTGAGGGCTTGTGGTTTGGGTGGCACTTCTTTTTTATCGGTCTCGGGCAGTTCGGGCAGAGGCTGTTTGTCTCCCTCAGATACAGGTGCGGGGGGAGGCGAGGGTGCAGGCGAGGGTGTGACCAGCACCGCTTCTTGTTTGGGCTCTGGCTGAGTTGCTTGAATGGTGGCTTCAGTGGACGGCTTGCTGACAGAATTGGAAGATTGCTGCACCAGGAAAAATACAGCCATCAA
>JAJTGB010000077.1 GCA_021298995.1 Comamonadaceae bacterium
ACTGTCAATTTCAACTCGAAAAACCTAAAATAACAGGATTGCCTGAAAGGGCATACTCACTTAGAAAGCGACTGCATGTTGTTCATCGACTCGGCTGTATTTGACGCAACCATTGACTGGCTGGCCAATGGCCTTTTGGACTTTTCCGGCTGGCAAATTTTGTTTGTCATTTTGGGCCTGACGCACGTCACCATTGCCAGCGTGACCATTTTCCTGCACCGTCACCAGGCACACAGGTCTTTGGATTTGCACCCCATTGCATCGCACTTTTTCCGCTTTTGGCTTTGGATGACCACAGGACAAGTCACCAAAGAGTGGGCGGCCATTCACCGCAAGCACCACGCCAAGTGCGAACAAGCCGAAGACCCACACAGCCCGCATGTGCACGGCATCAGAACCGTGCTTTTCAAGGGTGCTGAGTTGTATCGAAAAGAATCCAAAAACAAAGAAACGCTCAGCCGCTACGGTCATGGCACGCCCGACGACTGGATGGAGCGCAATGTTTATTCGCGTTTTTCATGGCAAGGCGTGGCACTGATGTTGATCATCGATGTGGCCTTGTTTGGCGCTTTGGGCCTCACTGTGTGGGCTGTGCAAATGGCTTGGATTCCCATTACTGCGGCCGGCATCATCAATGGTGCTGCTCACTACTGGGGCTATCGCAATTTTGAAGCGCATGACGCCAGCGCCAACATTTCACCTTGGGGCATTCTCATTGGCGGCGAAGAGTTGCACAACAACCATCACACCTACCCAACATCGGCCAAGTTGTCGGTCAAGCCCTATGAGTTCGATCTGGGTTGGGTCTACATCTGCATCTTGCAATTCTTCGGCTTGGCCACTGTGAAAAAGAAGCCGCCTGTTTTGGCTTATGGCGAAGTTCGCCCCGTGGCCGATGAAAAAACCTTGGAAGCACTCATCGCCAACCGCTATGAAGTGATGGCCGGTTATGCCCGTCAAATGCGCACGGTGTTTCGTCAGGAAGTGGCCAACGCCAAGTTGGACGCCAGCATTTTGAAAGTCGCTTCACGTTGGATTCACCGCGATGGCGACAAGGTGCCAGCAGAAGCACAAGCGCCCTTGAGTGCTACTTTGGCGGCCTACCCTGTGCTCGACAAAATGTTGGCCATGCGTGAAGAGCTGCGTCAAATTTGGCTCAACACATCCCACAACCGCGAACAACTTGCCCTTGATTTGCAAGCATGGTGCAAACGCGCTGAAGACAGCGGCATTGCAGCGTTGCAAGAGTTCTCCACCAAACTTCGCGCTGCCCGCGCTTAATCGATTGGGGTAGTTAATTTAATTGGGGTCAGATCAACATTAATTTCCATTTAAAGGGGATAAAGACTAAGGGGGGCTGAACGATTTCTGGTACTCCAGTATGAGGAAGCCCCCCTTAGTCTTTATCCCCTTTAAATGACCAAATTAATGTTGATCTGACCCCAATTAAATTTGCCACCCTAAAGGATCACGCTCGGGCGGCGCGAAGTTTAGTGGAGAACTCTTGCAATGCCGCAATGCCGCTGTCTTCAGCGCGTTTGCACCAGGCTTGCAAATCAAGAGCGAGTTGTTCGCGGTTGTGGGATGTGTTGAGCCAGATTTGACGCAGCTCTTCGCGCATGGCCAACATTTTGTCGAGCACAGGGTAAGCGGCCAGAGTAGCACTCAAGGGGGCTTGTGCTTCTGCCGGCACCTTATCGCCATCACGGTGAATCCAACGTGAAGCAACTTTCAAAATGCTGGCGTCCAACTTGGCGTTGGCCACTTCCTGACGAAACACCGTGCGCATTTGACGGGCATAGCCAGCCATCACTTCGTAGCGATTGGCAATCAAGGCTTCCAAGGTTTTTTCATCGGCCACAGGGCGAACTTCGCCATAAGCCAAAACAGGTGGTTTCTTTTTCACAGTGGCCAAGCCAAAGAACTGCAAGATGCAAATGTAGGCCCAACCCAGATCGAACTCATAGGGCTTGACCGACAACTTGGCAGAAGTGGGATAGGTGTGGTGATTGTTGTGCAATTCTTCGCCGCCAATGAGGATGCCCCATGGTGAGATGTTGGCGCTGGCGTCATGCGCCTCAAAATTGCGGTAGCCCCAATAGTGCGCAGCACCATTGATGATGCCGGCAGCAGTGATGGGAATCCAAGCCATTTGCACAGCCCAAACGGTAAGGCCCAAGGCGCCAAACAAGGCCACATCGATGATGAGCATGAGTGCCACACCTTGCCACGAGAAACGCGAATACACATTGCGCTCCATCCAGTCGTCGGGTGTGCCATGGCCGTAGCGGCTCAGTGTTTCTTTGTTTTTGGATTCTTTGCGATACAGCTCTGCGCCCTTGAACAAGACCGTTGTGATGCCATGCACATGGGGGCTGTGAGGATCTTCAGCTTGCTCGCATTTGGCGTGGTGTTTGCGGTGAATGGCTGCCCACTCTTTGGTCACTTGGCCCGTGGTCATCCACAGCCAAAAGCGGAAAAAGTGCGATGCAATAGGATGCAAATCCAAGGCTCTGTGGGCCTGGTGGCGGTGCAAGAAAATGGTCACGCTGGCAATGGTGACGTGTGTCAGGCCCAAAATGACAAAGAAAATTTGCCAGCCAGAAAAGTCCAGAAGGCCATTGGCCAGCCAGTCAATGGTTGCGTCAAATACAGCCGAGTCGATGAACAACATGCAGTCGCTTTCTAAGTGGAGATGCCCATTCAAGGCAATCCCGTTATTTTAAGTTTTTCGAGTTGAAATTGACAGTTAATTCAAGGAATAAGGTCAAAAGTTAGCGCTTTAGAATTCACTTTCGAACCCATACTGCCGCAAAGAATCCATCAGTGCCTTGCCGGTGTGGCCAGAGGCGCAAAAAGTCGCCATGGCACAGGCTTTGGGCATTGGCCACTTTCAGGCGAGTGAGTTCATCCACGACAGGCAAGGCGACAAAGTCGGGGTGTGACTTTGAAAACGCATTGGCAATGTCTTCATTTTCTTGAGGCAGCACACTGCAAGTGGCGTAGACCAAGCGTCCCCCCGATTTGAGCAAGCGTGCAGCGCTGTCCAAAATGGCCGTTTGGGTGGCGGCCACATCGGCAATGCCCTCTGGCTTTTGTCGCCATTTCAAATCGGGATTGCGACGCAGGGTGCCCAAGCCCGAGCACGGCGCATCCACCAAAACCCGATCGATCTTGCCTGCCAAGCGTTTGACTCGGTCATCACGTTCGTGCGCAATGGCAGCCGGATGCACATTGGACAACTGGCTTCGTGCCAAGCGAGGCTTCAAAGCATCCAAGCGATGTGCCGAGGTGTCCATGGCATACAGGCGGCCTGTATTGCGCATAGAGGCCCCAATGGCCAGCGTTTTACCTCCTGCGCCTGCACAAAAATCGACCACCATTTCGCCGCGGTGAGCGTCGAGCAAAAGTGCCAACAACTGAGAGCCTTCGTCTTGGACTTCAATCGCACCGCGTTCAAAGGCTTTGATTTTGGCCAACGAAGGTTTGCCCTGCAAACGCAAACCCCAGGGCGAGTATGGCGTGGGCTCGCACACTATGCCGGCTGCGGTCAATTCCTTTTGCACCTCAGCACGCTTTTCGTTCAGGTCGTTGACGCGCAAATCCAATGTGCCCGGCTCCAGAAAACTCTTGGCCAAGGCTTCAAACTCATCACCCAATTGATCCTTGAGCGGACGCGCCAGCCAATCGGGCAAGTTGTGAATGTGCTGCGACATCAAGTCGGATGGCTGAATGCTGTCGCACATGTCGAGCCATTTTTTCTCGGTGTCGTTGAGAGCGCTTTTGACAAAGTCGCGAGGGCCCGCAAAGCCCAAAATGGCCAAGCGTCTTTCTTTGGCGCCACTGCCAGAGCGAGCCATGTGCTCAAACAACAATTTTTTGCGCAGGACTTGAAACACCGTCTCGGACAAAGTGGCACGCTCACGCGGACCTAAATGGCGGTTGTCCCGAAAAAACCGAGACACCACCGCATCGGCGGGATGGTTAAATTGAAGGGTGAGCCTGACCAATTCGGCGCAGGCGTCTAACAAAGCTTTAGGATGCATAGCCTCTATTGTCCCACTGCAATGCAGCTTCGAGAGATTCCATGCAAGAAGAAACCTTACCGCCCTTGATCATCACACCACCCGGCTACTACCGCCATTACAAAAATTTGTTGTACCAAGTACTTGGGACAGTGAGACACAGCGAATCCTTAGAGCCCATGACCTTGTACAAAGCGCTTTATGGCGAGCAAGGTCTGTGGGTGCGCCCTGCCGCCATGTTCAACGAAAGCGTCAACATCGATGGTGTGGTGCAGCCGCGTTTTACTTGGCTGGGCGAGAAGCTTCCTGTAGCCTGAAAAAATCTAGCACAGCCTCGGGGTAAATCAGGTGCTCTTGCGTGAGCACTCTGGCCGCCAAATCTTCGGCTGTGTCGCTGGCTAAAACAGGCACCACGGCTTGCGCCAATATTTGTCCGTGGTCTAGCTCTGGCGTGACCTGGTGCACCGTGGCACCTGCAAACTGGCAGCCGGCATCAATGGCTCTTTGATGCGTGTTGAGGCCTGTGAAGGCTGGCAACAATGAGGGGTGAATGTTGATCAAGCGGCCGCTGTAATGCGCCACAAATGCAGGGGTCAAAATTCGCATGAATCCAGCCAGCACCACCAAATTGGGGGCATGCACATCGATGCGCTTGAGCAAGGCTTGGTCAAAATCTTCTCGAGACTCAAATTGCGTATGTTCCAAAACCTGTGTTGGAATGTCTGCAAACTCTGAGTGCGATAGGAGCCACGCGAGGCCAGCCGCATGCGCCTTGTTGCTGATGACAGCCGCAATTTGAATTTCAAAGCGCTCTCGCCAGCGCTGCTGATACGCAGCTTCAACAATGGCCGCCATGTTGGAGCCAGCGCCAGAAATCAGAATCACAATGTTTTTCACACTGGGATTATCCCTGCTCACGCCCGCTAAATTGCAATTTGTCGCAGCCAAGACACCGCATTTGCGCACGGTCGTGCTAAAAACGCATCTTTCCCTACTTACTGGCTTTGACCGGAGACACATTTCATGGATTTGGCATTCACACCCGAAGAGCTCGCGTTTCGCGAGGAAATTCGCGCATGGGTTAAGGCAAATTTACCCGCCGATATTTCACAAAAAGTGCACAGCGCCATGCGCCTGAGCCGCGAAGACTTGCAGCGCTGGGCCAAAATTCTAGGCAAAAAGGGTTGGCTCGGTTGGGGCTGGCCAGAGCAATTTGGCGGCCCAGGTTGGACCGCCGTGCAAAAGCACTTGTTCGAAGAAGAATGCGCGTTGGCGGGTGCGCCGCGCGTGGTGCCTTTCGGCCCGGTCATGGTGGCGCCTGTGATCATGGCCTTTGGCAATGCAGAGCAGCAAAAACGCTTCTTGCCGGGCATTGCCAGCGGCGAAGTGTGGTGGAGCCAAGGCTACTCAGAACCAGGCTCAGGCTCCGACTTGGCCTCACTCAAAACACGCGCCGAGCGCGTGGGCGACAAGTACATCGTCAATGGCCAAAAAACTTGGACCACCTTGGGTCAATACGGCGAGTGGATTTTCTGTTTGGTGCGCACCAGCAACGAAGGCAAGCCCCAAACCGGCATCTCCTTCTTGTTGATCGACATGAAGACCCCCGGCATCACCGTTCGCCCTATCAAATTGCTAGATGGCGAATGCGAGGTGAACGAGGTCTGGTTTGACAACGTCGAAGTGCCCGCCGAGAACTTGATCGGTGAAGAAAACAAAGGCTGGAACTACGCCAAGCATTTGTTGGCTCACGAGCGAACCAACATTGCCGATGTGAACCGCGCCAAGCGTGAACTCGAGCGCCTCAAACGCATTGCCAAAGCAGAAGGCGTGTACGACGACATGCGTTTCCGCGATGAAATTTCCAAACTGGAAGTCGACATTGTGGCTTTGGAAATGTTGGTGCTGCGTGTGCTGTCTGCCGAAAAGTCTGGCAAGAATTCACTCGACATCGCCGGCCTCTTGAAAATCAGAGGCAGCGAGATTCAACAGCGCTACACAGAACTCATGATGTTGGCCGCCGGCCCCTACAGCCTGCCCTTCATCTTCGAGGCCATGGATGCCGGTTGGCAAGGCGACTTCCCAGGCCACGAGGTGTCCAACGCACCTTTGGCTGCCAACTATTTCAACATGCGCAAAACCACGATTTATGGCGGCAGCAATGAAGTGCAGCGCAACATCGTGGCTCAAGTCGTTTTGGGTTAATTCAGTTAACCGCAAAATAAACAACAAGGACACGACATGGATTTCGATTTTTCAGACGACCAAGAACAACTGCGCGACGCAGTGCGCAAGTGGGTAGACAAGGGCTACACCTTTGACCGCCGCCGCGAAATTACCACTGCTGGCGGTTTTGACCGCGCGGCCTACACCGAGCTGGCAGAACTGGGCCTGTGCGGCCTGTACGTGAGTGAAGACCACGGCGGCATGGGCATGGGCCCTGTTGAAGGCATGGTGGTGATGGAAGAGCTGGGGCGGGGCATTGTGATGGAACCCATTCAGCAAGCGCTGATTGCAGGTGCCGTCTTAGAAGGCTACGCACCCGATGCACTCAAAGCCCAATGGTTGCCCCAAATTGCAGGTGGTGAAGCCATTGTGGTGTTGGCTCACCAAGAGCGAAAATCCAGATACAACACCCACAAATGCGACGCTCAGGCACAGCAACAAGATGGCCAGTGGAACATCACAGGCACCAAGAGCGTGGTGGCTGTGGGTGACCATGCTGACGCCTTTTTGGTGCCCGCCATGGCGGCTGGCAAACTGGCTTTGTTCTTGGTGGCCAAAGGTGCCAAGGGCGCAGCCACTGCTGGCTACGTCACACAAGATGGTGCTCGTGCCGCTGAGTTGACGCTCAAGCAGTCTCCTGCCAGCTTGGTCACATTGGATGGCCAGACCGCCTTGAGCCACGCCGTCGACATTGGCATTGCCACCGTCTGTGCTGAAGCGGTGGGTGTGATGGACAAAACCATGGCCATCACCGTGGACTACATGAATACCCGTAAGCAGTTCAACACCACCATTGCCACCTTCCAAGCCCTGCGTCACCGCGTGGCCGACATGAAGATGCAATTGGAACTGGGCCGTTCCATGAGCTATTACGCCAGCCTCAAGCTGAACACCCCCGCTGCAGAACGTCACCAAGCCATGGCACGCGCCAAGTACCAACTGGGCAATTCCATGCGCTATGTGGGCCAACAATCGGTGCAATTGCACGGCGGCATTGGGGTGACGGACGAGTACATCGTGAGCCACTACTTCAAGAAATTGACGCAACTTGAAATGACCTTTGGCGACACCCTGCACCACTTGGGCGAAGTGTCCAACAGCATGCAAGAGACCGCAGGCGTTTTTGCCTGATGGCTGAACCCAGTTTGCGCCCTGTTGATTCAGTGCGCCGACTCAGAAAAACCGCCCTCGAGGCGGTTTTTTTATCGTCAACAAGCTCGGTCACAATAGAGCCTATGGAAGTCGAGAAAAAGACGAAGCAGTCATGAAGGTATTTCGCGGTTTTAACCACCCCCACAGAGCCAGCCAGTGCGCTCTCACAATCGGTAACTTTGACGGTGTCCACCGTGGCCACCAGGCGATGCTCGCCCTGTTGAAAAACGAAGCCGCTCACCGCAACGTGCCCAGCTGCGTGATGACTTTTGAGCCGCATCCCCGAGATTTTTTTGCCAAATTGCACAACAAGCCCGAAATGGCGCCAGCCCGCATTGCGACATTGCGCGACAAACTCTTGGAACTCGAGCGTTGCGGCATCGATCAAGTTGTTGTGCTGCCCTTTGACGAGCGCTTGGCCAATCAAAGTCCCGAAGACTTCATTCAATCTGTCTTGGTCAAGGGCTTGGGTGTGAAGTACCTTTTGGTGGGCGACGATTTCCGTTTTGGTGCCAAGCGCGCTGGCGATTACGCCATGCTCGATGCCGCTGGTCAGCGCTTGGGCTTTGATGTGGCCCGCATGAACAGTTACGAAGTGCATGGCCTGAGGGTCTCAAGCTCCGCCGTCAGGGATGCTCTGGGAAAGGGCGACATGGCCGGTGTGGCCCGCCTATTGGGCCGCCCTTACAGCATCAGTGGCCATGTGGTCCACGGTCGCAAATTGGGACGCGGCTTGGGCGCCTCTTCAGAGGGCGCTGAGGATGGCTTTCGCACCCTCAACTTGCGCTTTAGCCACTGGAAGCCTGCGGCCAGTGGCATTTTCACGGTCGAAGTCCATGGCTTAGGGCCCCAAGCGCTGCCCGGCGTGGCCAATTTAGGGATTCGGCCCTCCCTAGACCCTAGCGACGTGAACGGTGGCCGAGTCCTGCTAGAAACGCATTGCCTTAACTGGCCGCCCCAACTGGGGCTGGAAGGGGGCTACAGTAAAATCATTCGAGTTGACTTGCTACACAAATTGCACGACGAACTCAAGTACGACAGCTTGGACGCCCTCACTGTGGGCATTGACAAGGACTGTGACGATGCGCGTGCATTTTTTGCCGCGAAGCAAAAGGCTTAGCAAGTCCCCTACACCCTCACGCTTTGAACAATGTCTGAACAAAAAACAAATTACCGCGCTACCTTGAACATGCCCGACACCGCTTTTGCGATGCGCGGCGATTTGCCCAAGCGTGAGCCTGCTTGGGCCAAGTCATGGAGCGACCAGGGTCTGTATAAAAAACTGCGCGTCGCCCGCCAAGGCGCGCCCTTGTTTGTGTTGCACGACGGCCCCCCTTACGCCAATGGCAAATTGCACATTGGTCACGCGCTCAACAAAGTGCTCAAAGACATGATCGTCAAGTCCAAGCAATTGGCAGGCTTTGACGCGCAATACATTCCCGGTTGGGACTGCCACGGTTTGCCCATTGAAAACGCCATTGAAAAATTGCATGGCCGCAAACTGAGCCGCGATGACATGCAGGCCAAGAGCCGCGCATTTGCCACCGAACAAATTGACCAACAGCGCGAAGACTTCAAACGCTTGGGCGTGTTGGGCGATTGGGAGCGTCCTTATCGCACCATGGACTTTGCCAATGAGGCCGGTGAAATTCGCGCCTTCAAACATGTCATCGAACGTGGCTTTGTCTACCGCGGCTTGAAGCCCGTTTACTGGTGCTTCGATTGCGGCTCCTCTTTGGCCGAGTTCGAAATTGAATACGCCGACAAAAAGAGCGACACCCTCGATGTGGCGTTTGAAGCTGCCG
>JAJTGB010000078.1 GCA_021298995.1 Comamonadaceae bacterium
GAGTGTCCACTGGTATTGGATGGGATAGCCGGTTTGTTGGGCATAAATTTCTGCAGCTTCTACCAACTCCTCTGGGCTCATCTTGGGCGCGCGCGGCAGCAATTGCGCGCGAAGATCGGCTCGGGTGGAATGCAAAGAAAGCGCCAGTGCTGGCTTGACCAAACCAAATGGCAATCGCTCAAAAACACGCGCGTCGCCCACCGTTGAAAACACCAATGATTTGTGACCAATGTTGCCCACTGTGCCCAGCAGTTCGATGGCCTCCAACACATTGTCTAAATTGTGAGCAGGTTCACCCATTCCCATGAACACCACTTTTTTGACGGGACGATGCAGCCTGGCAAAAGCCACTTGCGCCACAATTTCTGCACTGCCTACTTGGCGAATCAAGCCTTCTTTGCCCGTCATGCAAAAGACACAACCCACAGCGCAACCCACCTGCGAAGACACACACACCCCATTGCGCGGCAAACCCACTGTTTCGACAGTTTGTCCATCTTGCAAAGAAAGAAGCCAACGAACCGAACCATCTTCTGCGGGATGGCTGGATTGCAGTCGAAGCAAACTCGAAAGACTTTCGGACAACTGAGGCAATGCTTGCCGCAGCGCCAAGGGCAGGAAGCTTTCTAGAGGCCGACTGCCACTGTTTTGCGGTTTGGCCTGTGACCACAAACGCAAAATGCGTTGCTCATGGGCAGGCCGTGCCCCCAAGCAACGCAATTGGTTTCGAATCTGGCTGATTTGCTGAAATGTCATGCCGCTATTGGACATGAAATTAAAGCCTTATTGCATAGTGATGCCTGCGTCTTTGATGACTTTGCCCCAACGGTCCAATTCTTGAACCATCAAGGTGTTCAAAGCTTCAGGCGAAGAAATATCGGCCTCTACGCCAGCAGCATACAAATCCTTCTTCGTATCCGCAGCGCTCAACACCTTGGCAATTTCAGTATTGAGCTTCATGACCACGTCTCTGGGAGTGCCAGCTGGGGCTAAAAGTCCCAACCAAACGCTGGCGCTGTAGCCAGATACGCCTGCTTCCTGCATGGTAGGCACATCAGGCAGCTGAGGGATTCGCTTGGACGTGGTGACTGCCAAAGCCTTGAGCCTTCCAGCGGGCACCTGCGCCATGGCATTGGGCACACCCGCAAAGCTGCTCTCAACCACACCCGCAACCAAGTCATTTGCGGCTGCGCCACTGCCCTTGTAGGGCACGTGCTTCATCTTGACACCTGTCATCGCAGCAAACATACCCCCCATCAGATGCTGAGCACTTCCGTTGCCAGAAGATGCGTAGTGAATTTTGTCAGGGGAGGCTTTGGCCAGGGCAATGAATTCAGCCACATTGTTGGCGGGCACCTTGGGGTTGGCCAACAAAACATAAGCAGAATCAACCAACTTGCCCACCGGCGTGAAACTCTTGATCGGGTCGTAGGGTAGTTTGGGATAAATAGAGGGGCTAATGACGTGCGTGGTGGAAACCATCACCAAGGTGTAACCATCAGGTGCGGCCTTGGCCACAAAGTCAGTGCCAATGGTTGAACCTGCACCCGCTTTGTTTTCAATCACAAAGGGCTGCCCCAGCGACACCGAAAGCTTCTGCCCCAATATTCGCGCCACAACGTCCGTAAAACCTCCGGGCGCAAATGGCACGATCAATTTAATGGGTTTGTTGGGATACGCCTGCGCCAAAGCGGCGGTGGCAGCGCCCCCCAACACAAAACTGAGCAGCGCAACTCTGCAGACATTTCGAACGATGTGACGCATGGTTTATCCCCTGTAGATTGGTGTAGGCATGGTGAAGTAACTGTGCAGAATGTGATAGGCCATCATGTAGTTTTTTTGCTGGAAACTGGCATGCGAAATACCGGCCATCACACTGAACTGCTTGTCTGTGTTGGGCAGCAGTTTGTAGAAATCGATGAGGTCATCAAGACCTGCAATGCCGTCGTACTCGCCACGCATCACAATGGTAGGGACCGAAATTTTGAGGGGGTCGACCACTGGCAGCTTGGAGCACATGTCCACGTAAGTGCCTGTTGGCATGGAGTCATCCAAAGTCAAAATGGCATCTGCAAAAGCGCTGACGGTAGCTTGGTCCGCTGTGTCTGGATGGTCGCGATCAAAAATGCTGTGCACGAAAGCGCGATCGATGGGCCTGCGATTTTTAGCCAAAAACTCAGGCAATTTTTTGCGGCGCTGTTCCAGGGTGTGACTGCCCTCACCCGTCCAGACAAACGCATCGAGGGCCAATTTGGCAATTCGTTCGGGGTGATTTTGAGCAAACAAAGCCGCTTTCAAAGCGCCGGAGGAAATACCATACAAGAACAGCTTTTGCGAGACTGAATGCTTCAAAATGTATTCACTGCCTGCGGCCAAATCTTCAGCACCATTGGCAATGTCAGAGTTGATAGGACGGTGTTTGTCAGAACGGCCATAACCCTCGTTGTCCATGGTCCAAGTATCAAAGCCGCGCTCGTTGAACCAGTCCATCACTGAAGAGTAAGGGCGTCCAGGCACCGACAAGTCGAAGGTGGGTTGTGAGGCCATGGAGGAGCCGTGCACAAAGAAGATGGTGCCGGCGTAGGGCACATTGGGAGATGCTTTTTTCTGCCAAAGAAAAAGATTGATGTCACCCTTTTTTGTCCAATGTTCTACACCACCAGACCAAGTCACGTTGCTCATGAAAACTCCTGTTGCTAAATCATCAAAATAAGTAGCCCATAGCATAACGGGGGACTCTGAATTTAATAGCCTCCAAAACCCCAAAAGATGGCGAAGGGGCCAACTTTTCGTGCGAGAAAGTGCGGGTCAGCGTGAAAAATTTTCCATGCCAGCGCCGGCCTTTGAAATTCAATTGAAATGATTCAGATTGAAATCAAACTTAAAAGCTCAGAAGGCGAATGAATTTGGGCATGCGCACGCCACTTTTGCACATCGCTTTGCAAACCTAAATAGCCATAGGTGGCCGCCACCGTTTTCATGTCGGCGGCATGACCCGCCACGATGTCGCGCTCGTCATCTCCCACATACACGCAAGCATTGGCTGGAATACCCAAGCGCCTGGCCGCTTCCAACAAAGGCTCTGGATGGGGTTTGGCGTAGGGCGTGGTGTCGCCACTGATGACCACGGCGGCCGATTTAAAAAGAGGCATGGCCTGGGTAAGCGGCTCTGCAAAACGCTTGGATTTGTTGGTCACAACGCCCCAAGGCAATTTGGCGGCAACCAAGGCCTCTATCATTTGCGATACACCTTCAAATGCAAAGGTTCTTTCTGTCATGCAGGCTTCGTAATTGCAAAAAAACTCTTCTTTCATGGCGTCATATTCGGGATGCTCTGGCGTGAAGCCAAAAGCCAAACCAATCATGCCCCGTGCGCCTGCACCCGCCATTGGCCGGTAATGCGAAAGGGGCAAAGAAGCCAAGCCCCGCTCTACTCGCATTTTGTCCACCGCTGCCCCCAAATCTGGGGCGCTGTCGATGAGCGTGCCATCGAGATCAAACAAGACCGCTTGAATACTTTGAAACTTCATACTTGGTCTTTGAAACTTCAGACGCCCAAAGGCTTTTGAGTGGCCATCAAGTAGTTCACATCCGTGTCGGCGTTCATGGCGTAAATTCGAGTGAATGGGTTGTAGCCCATTCCTTTCATTTGATGCAATGACAGGCCTTCAGCCCGCACCCAATCGGCCAACTCACTGGGCTTGATCATGCGCGCATATTCGTGCGTGCCCTTTGGCAACAAATTGAGCACATACTCCGCACCCACGATGGCAAACAAAAATGATTTTGGATTTCGGTTCAAAGTGGAAAAGAACACCCAGCCACCAGGCTTCACCAATTGAGCGCAAGCCTTCACAACCGCTGCGGGATCGGGCACGTGCTCCAACATTTCCATGCAGGTGACCACATCAAACTGACCCGCTTGTTGTGCTGCCAAATTTTCAGCGCTGATTTCTTGGTACTGAACGCCCTGTGTGCCTGCTTCCAAGGCATGCAACTGCGCCACTTTGAGAGACTTGACGGCCAAATCGATGCCCAGCACTTGGGCGCCTTGTCTGGCCATCGCATCTGACAAAATGCCGCCGCCGCATCCTACATCGAGGACTTTTTTGCCGGCTAGTGGCACCAATGTCTGAATCCAGTTCAATCGCAAAGGATTGATTTGGTGCAAGGGCCTGAATTCACTTTCAGTGTCCCACCAGCGGTGCGCCAAGTCAGAAAACTTGGCCAGTTCGGCGGGGTCGACATTGGATGAAGAAAAATGGGAATGCGAAGTTTGTGAAGTCATAGCCTCCATTGTCTCCGAAAGTAAAAAAGCCTCCCGAGGGAGGCTTTTTAAGATCAAATAAGCTTGATTGAATTCAAGCTAGGGTTTGATCAGTTGGGGCGTGTACCCACAACTTCGATTTCCACACGGCGGTTTTTAGAACGGCCTGCGTCTGTCTTGTTGTCAGCAACGGGTTGTTTCTCGCCCTTGCCTTCTGTGTAAACGCGGTTTTTCTCGATGCCTTTGGTCACCAAGTAAGCCTTGACAGCGTCAGCACGCTTGACAGACAACTTTTGGTTGTAAGCGTCGGAACCAGTAGCGTCGGTGTGACCCACTGCAATGATCACTTCGAGGTTAATGGCCTTGACTTTTCCAGCCAAATCATCCAACTTGGCTTTGCCGTCAGCTTTCAAAACTGATTTGTCAAAGTCAAAGAAAGTGTCGGCAGCGTAAGTCACTTTGGTGGCTGCAGCTGGTGGGGGTGCTGGTCTTGGGGCTGGTTTTGCTGCGGGAGCAGGAGCGGCAGCTCTCGGTGCTGGTGCAGGGGCAGGAGCGGCAGCTCTTGGTGCTGGTGCAGGAGCAGCTTTTGGCGGAACAATGGCGCCATCGCAACCAGCAGCAGCTGTAGCAGGTGTCCAGCTTGCGTCTCTCCAGCATTGCTCAGCTGTACCGTTTTTCCAGGCTGTGCCTGAACTATCGCGCCAGTTGTCTACGGTTTGAGCGCCTGCGGCGCTTGCAAAGGCAGCTGAAGCCAACACCATTGCCACTTTATTGAATTTTTTCATGGTTCTCCTCATGGGGATTAATACCGCAGACATCCTGCGAGAAAAGAGACGATTTGAATGACCATCACCCAAAACGTTGAAATCATTGTGCCATAGCTCTGAGCCAAATCCCCAATATGGGGAAAAGCACCTATCTGCCAACTTGCCAATCCCACCAATGTGTTGCAAATCAACGACAGTCTTTAGACCTAAAATGACAGTCTTTCACCCAGTGCGCCTGACCCCTCATGACCCAGTTTGCTAAAGAAACCCTCCCCATCAGTCTAGAAGAGGAAATGCGCCGCAGTTACCTCGACTACGCCATGAGCGTGATTGTGGGACGCGCATTGCCCGACGCACGAGACGGCCTCAAACCGGTGCATCGCCGAGTTTTGTTTGCCATGCACGAGCTCAACAACGACTGGAACCGCGCCTATAAAAAATCAGCGCGTATTGTGGGTGACGTGATTGGTAAATACCACCCTCACGGCGACCAATCTGTCTATGACACCATCGTTCGCATGGCCCAAGATTTTTCCATGCGCCACATGTTGGTGGATGGTCAAGGCAACTTTGGTTCAGTAGACGGCGACAACGCCGCGGCCATGCGATACACCGAAATTCGATTGGCCAAAATTGCCCACGAAATGTTGGCCGACATTGACAAAGAAACCGTCGACTTTGGCCCCAACTACGACGGCTCCGAAAAAGAACCTTTGGTCTTGCCCAGTCGCATTCCTAATTTGTTGGTCAATGGCTCTGGCGGTATTGCGGTGGGTATGGCGACCAACATTCCACCCCACAATTTGAACGAAGTGGTTGACGCTTGCTTGCACATGCTGCGCAACCCCGAAGCCACCATCGACGAGTTGATGGAAATCATCCCCGCGCCCGACTTCCCCACGGCCGGCATTATTTACGGCATCAGCGGCGTCAAAGAAGGTTACCGCACAGGCCGCGGCCGTGTGGTGATGCGCGCCAAGTGCCACTTTGAAGACATCGACAAGGGCCAGCGCCAGTGCATCGTGGTGGACGAGTTGCCCTACCAAGTGAACAAGAAAACCTTGCAAGAGCGCATGGCTGAATTGGTTCACGAGAAAAAGATCGAAGGCATCAGCCACATTCAAGACGAATCCGACAAATCAGGCATGCGCTTGGTCATTGAACTGAAGCGCGGTGAAGTGCCTGAAGTGGTGCTCAACAATCTGTACAAACAGACGCAACTGCAAGACACCTTTGGTATCAACATGGTGGCCCTCATTGATGGTCAGCCCAAGTTGTGCAACTTAAAAGACCTGATTAGTGTGTTCTTGCAACACCGCCGTGAAGTGGTTACACGTCGCACGGTATTTACCTTGCGCAAAGCCCGCGAACGCGGTCACGTGCTGGAAGGTTTGGCTGTTGCTTTGGCCAACATCGATGAGTTCATTGCCATCATCCGCAATGCGCCCACACCGCCTGTAGCCAAAGCCGAATTGATGACCCGCCGTTGGGACAGCAAGTTGGTTCGCGAGATGCTCACACGCACACGCGCCGATGGCGGTGCTGTGAATGCAGACGACTACCGCCCCGATGGTTTGGAAAAAGAATTTGGCATGGGCAATGACGGCTTGTACCGCCTGAGCGACACTCAAGCCCAAGAAATTTTGCAGATGCGTCTGCAACGCTTGACCGGTCTGGAACAAGACAAGATTGTGGTTGAGTACAAAGAAGTGATGTCGGAAATTGAAGACTTGCTCGACATCTTGGCCAAGCCCGAGCGCGTGTCCACCATCATTGGCACCGAGCTGGGCGAATTGCGCCAAGAGTTTGGCCAAACCAAGATTGGCGCACGTCGCAGCTTCATTGAAAACAACGCACAAGACCTGGCCACCGAAGACTTGATCACCCCTACCGACATGGTGGTGACTTTGTCGCACAGCGGTTACATCAAGAGCCAACCTTTGTCTGAATACCGCGCCCAAAAGCGCGGCGGTCGCGGCAAGCAAGCCACAGCCACCAAAGAAGACGATTGGATCGATCAGCTGTTCATCGCCAACACGCACGATTACATCTTGTGCTTCTCCAACCGCGGCCGTTTGTACTGGCTCAAAGTATGGGAAGTGCCTGCAGGTTCACGCGGTTCGCGCGGCCGCCCCATCGTTAACATGTTCCCCTTGCAAGAAGGCGAAAAGATCAATGTCGTCTTGCCTTTAACAGGCGACATGCGCAGCTTCCCTGCCGATCATTACGTGTTCATGGGCACCTCTATGGGCACCGTGAAGAAAACATCTTTGGATGAATTCAGCAATCCTCGCAAGGCCGGCATCATTGCCGTGGACTTGGACGAAGGCGACTTCCTGATTGGCGCCGCACTGACAGACGGCAAGCATGATGTGATGTTGTTCAGCGATGGCGGCAAAGCCGTTCGCTTTGACGAAAACGATGTGCGTCCCATGGGCCGCAATGCACGCGGTGTGCGCGGCATGATGCTCGATGACACGCAAAGCGTGATTGCCATGTTGGTGGCTGAAGACGAGCAGCAAAGTGTGCTGACAGCCACTGAAAATGGTTATGGCAAACGCACGTCCATTACGGAATACACACGCCATGGCCGGGGCACCAAAGGCATGATTGCCATCCAGCAATCAGAGCGCAATGGCAAAGTGGTGGCTGCCACCTTGGTTCACGCCGACGACGAAATCATGCTCATCACCGACACCGGCGTGTTGGTTCGAACCCGTGTTTCAGAAATTCGCGAATTGGGTCGCGCCACACAAGGCGTAACTTTGATTGGCTTGGACGATGGCGCCAAATTGTCTGGCTTGCAACGCATCGTAGAGAACGATGCCAACGTGCAAGACGATGCGGCAGATGGCGCTGCAGATGCTGAGGGCGGAGATGCCGCCGGCAGCACCGACGAAAGCGGTTCTGCTGAATGACACGACCGTTCAACTTCTCTGCCGGCCCTGCCGCCATTCCCGATGCCGTCTTGATTCAGGCTGCCAGCGAAATGCTGGACTGGCACGGCAGCGGCATGGGCGTGATGGAAATGAGCCACCGCGGCAAAGAGTTCATGTCCATTTACGAAGAGGCCGAAGCCGATCTTCGCGAGTTGTTGGCCGTGCCCGCCAATTTCAAAATCTTGTTCATGCAAGGCGGCGGCATTGCCGAAAATGCCATCGTGCCCTTGAACTTGTCGCAGGAAGGCACGGTAGATTTTGTGGTCACCGGCACTTGGAGCCAAAAGTCATTCAAAGAGGCGGTGCAGTTTTGCACGCCAAATTTGGCGGCCAGCGCGCAAAGCACCAAGTTCACAACCATCCCCTCCCCCGCACAATGGCAGTTGAGCGCTAGCGCAAACTATGTACACGTGTGCACCAACGAAACCATCGATGGTGTTGAGTTCAATGCGCTGCCCGACCTGAAGGTCCTGGGCAGCAACGCCCCCTTGGTCATTGATTTTTCGTCGCACGTGGCCTCGCGCAGCATCGACTGGTCCAAAGTGGGTTTGGCATTTGGTGGCGCGCAAAAGAATTTAGGCCCCGCGGGTCTCACTCTGGTGGTGGTGCGTGAAGACCTCTTGGGCAAAGCCATGAAACACTGCCCCAGCGCGTTCAATTACAAAATGGTGGCCGACAACGGCTCCATGTACAACACGCCCCCCACCTATTCCATCTACATTGCCGGTTTGGTTTTCAAGTGGTTGAAAGCACAAACCGAAAACGGCATGACAGGTGTGGCCGCCATGGAGCAGCGCAACATGGCCAAAGCCAAGTTGCTTTACGACTACCTTGATCAATCTCAGCTGTACGAAAACCGTGTCGACAAATCATGCCGCTCGCGCATGAACATTCCTTTCTATCTGCGAGATGAGTCACGCAACGATGCTTTCTTGGCGGGTGCCAAAGCGCGCGGCTTGCTGCAACTCAAGGGCCACAAGTCTGTGGGCGGCATGCGCGCCAGCATTTACAACGCCATGCCTCTGGAAGGTGTGCAGGCGCTGGTGTCTTACCTCCAAGATTTCGAAACAAAACAGGCTTGAACAAAATCGTTCAAGCGTTTGACTTTCTTGACTGAACTCAACATGACGCAACCTATTCAATCA
>JAJTGB010000079.1 GCA_021298995.1 Comamonadaceae bacterium
CTGGCTGAAAACACAGATGACTGATGGAATGACACAGCGCGGGTTCGGTCTGAAAACGTCTTTTTAGAAAACTTAAAGTAGAAAGCGCCTGAGCTAGCGGGCTAACTCAGGCGCTTGTCATCTTTCGATACGCTTATTTGCGCAGGCCAAGTTTGGCAATCAGAGCAACATAGCGGTCAGCGTCTTTGGACTTCAAGTAGTCCAACAATTTACGACGACGGCTCACCATGCGCAACAAACCGCGGCGACCATGGTGGTCTTTGGCGTGTGTTTTAAAGTGTGGTGTCAACTCGTTGATGCGAGCTGTAAGCAAAGCCACTTGGACTTCGGGGCTGCCAGTGTCATTGGCAGCGCGGGCATTGGCCTTCACGACCTCTGCTTTGATTGAAGATGCAATCATTTTTTCTTCCTTGTTTTCGTCGTGAACTTGGGCAAACGAGCCGCCTAGAGCATCTGACGAGGTTTTATAACTTGCGCAAGCGGTTTGGAATCAACTGCTGCGTGCGATCTTGGCCATGCAATTTCTCCAAAGGAGGTGTACTTGGCAAAGCCTTGGAATTATAACCATAGGCAACTGCACAAACCACTCATTCCCTGCATTCCATGAGTCACTGTGTATAAAAACAGTCCAAATAGTTCAAATTTCGACCCAAAATGGTGTCTTATGGACAAAATCAGAATCGACAAATGGCTCTGGGCCGCCCGTTTTTACAAGACTCGGTCATTGGCCACTGACGAAATTGGCAAGGGCCGGGTCGCCATCAATGATCAAACTGCCAAGGCCTCCCGGGAGGTCAAAGTTGGCGACATGGTCAGCACCCGACAAGGCGACATCACCCGCACCCTCAAAATTCTAGCCCTGAGCGACCAACGCGGACCCGCCCCTGTGGCCCAGGCTTTGTATGAGGAAACACCAGAAAGTATTGCTTTGCGTGAGAAAACCAGCCTGCAAAGGCGTCTGGCGAGAGAGCCGGCTTTGAGCATTGAGCAAGGTCGACCCACCAAACGGAATCGGCGCGAATTGGAAAAAGCCAAAGAAGTGGGTTGGAACAACCGATGGAGTGCGTCTTTGGATGAGAGCTGACATTGAGCGCTGACATTTCGCGCTGACACTTAGGTGCCAGTAATCTACTGATTCAGGGGTTTTCACCCTCCCCTTTCCCAAGTCACCCCTCTAAAGTCTGCGTTAACCGCAACACAGAGGAGACTATCTTGAAGTTTACAAAACACCCAACCCCTGCCAGCCGACGCTTTGGTTTACGCATGTTAAGCGCCCTTGGATTGATGGGCGGCCTCAGCTTGGGACTGATGGCCAGCAACTCTGCCATGGCGCAGGCTTATCCCAACAAACCGATTCGCTTGGTGGTTACATTCCCTACCGGCGGTGCACCCGATATTTTGGCGCGTTTGTTCAGCGAAAAAGCCCAGCTAGGTCAGCCCGTTGTGATTGACAACAAACCAGGTGCAGGTGGCAACATTGGCAGCGACATTGTGGCCAAATCGGTTGGCGATGGTCACACCATTGTGATGGGCACCGTGGGAACGCACTCCATCAATGGCGCGTTGTACGAAAAAATGCCCTACGACATGGTGAAAAACTTCACACCAATTTCCTTGATTGCATCAGCCCCAAATTTGCTGGTGGTCAACAACGATGTACCCGTTAAAACCGTGAACGAACTCATTGCCTACATGAAGGCCAATCCGAACAAACTCTCCTATGCCTCCCCTGGCATTGGCACATCGGTTCACATGTCAGGTGAATTGTTCAAGTCAATGACTGGCACCAGCATGACGCACGTGCCCTATAAAGGTCGTCAGTTTTACGTGCCTGACTTGTTAGGCGGCAGTGTCCAATTGGTGTTTGACAACATGCCCTCTGCCTTGCCTTTGGCCAAAGAAGGCAAGATTCGGGCAATTGCGCAAACTACGGCCAAGCGCTCTGCCGCTGCGCCCGATGTGCCCACCGTGGCTGAATCATTGCCCGGCTTTGAGGCTATCACCTGGTTTGCGATGTTTGCCCCTGCCAACACACCCAAGCCTGTCATTGACAGATTGAATGCAGAAGTGTTGCGTGTTTTCAAATTGCCTGAAGTGGCAGAGCGTATGAAAACATTAGGGCTAGAAGCTGTTCTCTCATCTCCCGATGAACTGGCCAAATACCAAGCAACTGAAATTGTGAAGTGGGCCAAAGTGGTGAAAGAGTCCGGCGCTAAAGCTGAATAAGCCATCAATCAAACACATTTTGGACAACCCATGACACAAGATTTAAATCGGCGCGACGTACTACAAGCAGGCTTGGCAGGCGCGGTCACCATTGCCGTGCCTGCCATGGCGCAAAGCACCTTTCCTTCAAGGCCCATCAAGCTCATCTGCCCTTGGCCTGCAGGTGGCTCGACCGACGGCGTGATGCGCGCCTTGGCAGAAAGTGCCACCCGAATTTTGGGCAACCCCGTGGTAATTGAAAACAAAGCGGGCGCCAGTGGCATGCTTGGCCCCAACGAGTTGGTCAATGCCAAGCCAGATGGGTACACCCTGTCCCAATTGACCATCGGCGTTTTGCGCTTGCCTCACATGCAAAAAATGCAGTTCAACCCCATGCAAGACTTCACCTACATTGCATGTTTGACAGGCTATACCTTCGGCATTGTGGTGCGTTCAGATTCGCCAATCAAATCAATCAAAGACTTGGTCGATTTTGCAAAAACCAACCCTGGCAAATTCACCTTTGGCTCAACAGGCAACGGCACAACACCGCATTTGGCTGTGGAAGAATTTGCCATGAAGGCTGGCATTCAACTGCAGCACATTCCCTTCAAAGGCAACGCCGATGGCATGGCTGCACTTTTGGGTGGGCATGTGATGTCGCACAGTGATGCAACAGGCTGGGCGCCGCATGTGGATGCTGGCACCTGTCGTCTGTTGGCCACCTACGGAAGCAAACGCACCAAGCGCTGGCCCAACGTACCCACACTCAATGAATTAGGCTACGACACGGTATCTGATTCACCGTTCGGCATTGGCGGCCCTAAAGGCATGGATCCCGCAGTCACTCGCAAGCTCCACGATGCCTTTAAAAAGACATTGGAAGACCCGCTGGTGTTAGCCACTTTTGAGAAGTTTGACCAATCGGTGATTTACATGGGTACCGACGAATACACCAAATATGCCCGCGACAACTTCCAAAAAGAAAAAGTGATCATTGAAAAATTGGGGTTGGCCAGGCCCGCCTAATTCAAGTGAAACAAAACAAAACGCCCAGCAAGTTCTGGGCGTTTTTCATAGCGCATTGCCAAGCATCAATTGGGGCGATTCATTTTGCACACTGATGGTAGCTCTAACTCCTGGGCTTTAAATTGCCGAACAACTTTGAAGCCATAGCCAGAGCCCTCCACATCAAAAGGAACGTCGGGGCCACCCTGCTTGGCCATCATGGCAACGGTCATGGGCTGTTGAAACTGATGGTCTTGCGCACGCATCTTGCCGCGTTGACCAGCCATACTCACTTCAGCGTTTTCCAACTGCAAAGCCACTGTCAAAGGCTCAGAAGACCCCGCCTTCTCAATCGATTGGGCCAAGGCTTCCATCATGAGTTGCATTCGCAAATGCAAATAATCTTCCGAAGGTTTTGGGAATCGAAGCTTGAACGATTGATAAAACTTGGCGCTCTCTGCGCCAGGCACATTGGGCATCCACTCAGCCACCGCCAGCACCCTGCCAACGCCGGCCTCACCCATGGCTGCAGGCGCACCCAAAGCGTTGCCATAGAAGGTGTAAAACTTGCCCTCATAGCCCACATCTTTGGCCGCCTTCACCAACAAGCTCAAGTCATTTCCCCAGTTGCCTGTGATCACCGCTTGGGCGCCAGAGGCCTTGATTTTGGCGGCATAGGGCAAGAAGTCTCTCACTCGACCAAGAGGATGCAATTCCTCGCCGGCAATTTGAATGTCGGGCCTTAATTTTTCAAGTTGCAGTTTGGCTTCTCGCAAAACAGATTGTCCAAAGCTGTAATCTTGTCCAATCAAATACACGGACTTCAATTTTGAATCTTGCTTCAAAACCTGCATGAGCGCCAACATGCGCATGTCGGCGTGTGCATCAAATCGAAAGTGCCAGAAGTTGCATTTGTCTTGCGTGAGCGCAGGGTCTACCGCTGCGTAATTCAGAAATAGAACACGGCGCGTTGGCTCTCGATCATTGTGTTTTTGAATGGCATCGATCAATGCCGCAGCGTTGGCCGAGGAGTTTCCTTGGAAAACAAATTGCGCACCTGCATCGATGGCTGAGCGCAAAGAGGTCAAAGCTTCCTCACTTTGCCCTTTGCTGTCGTATCTGTTCAACACCAACCTGCGTTTGCCCTCTTGGGTGCTTACGCCACCTCTGGCATTCACGCGTTCTACAGCCCAAACCAAATTTCGCAATACCGCTTCGCCTGTGTTGGCGAAGGGCCCACTCATACCCTCAATAAGGGCCAATTGGATAGGGGGCAACTGTGGGATGGCTGATTGTGCATTCACTGAGACGCAGAAACACAACAGGCAAGTCAAAGCCAAACGAAAACAATGTCGAAATAAAAAAATCACAAGAGAATTCCAAAAAATCAGAGTGCAACAGACTCAATATTGCCAAGAGGCCATCGAGGTTTCACATCAAAACCATAGTTCATTTCAGCTTGTTGCTTGCCAGCCTGAACGCGCATGGCAGCGGCCATGGCAATCATGGCGCCATTGTCTGTGCACAAATGAAGTTCGGGATAATGAACCCGAACACCTGCTTTGCTGCAAGACTCATTGAGTTGATTGCGCAAAGTACGGTTTGCGCCCACACCGCCAGCAACCACAAGTCGGCGCATGCCAGTGGCTTTCAAAGCTGCCATCGATTTTTTAAGCAACACCTCCACAATGGCCGCCTCGGTTGAAGCGCAGAGGTCCGCTTTGTGCGTTGTGGATGGGTTGTGTAAATCAGGGCCTAGTTTTTGGGCTTGCGTGAGCACCGCTGTTTTCAAACCCGCAAATGAAAAATCAAAGTTGCCACTGTGCAGCAAGGGCCTGGGCAACTTGAAAGCTTGCGGGTTACCCGACTGCGCCCACTTTGACAAAGCGGGACCACCAGGGTAGCCCAAGCCCATCAGCTTGGCTGATTTGTCAAATGCTTCACCGGCCGCATCGTCAATGGTTTCGCCCAAAATTTCATAAGAACCAACCGCTTCTACGCGCATCAGTTGAGTGTGGCCACCAGAGACCAACAAGGCCACAAAAGGAAACTCAGGTGGGTCATCGCTCAAAAAAGGTGAGAGCAAATGCCCCTCCAAATGGTGTATGCCTAGCACTGGCTTTTGGAGTGACGCACCGATGGCGCAAGCAACACCCGCCCCTACCAGCAAAGCGCCAGCCAATCCTGGCCCCCGGGTGTAGGCCACCACATCGACTTTGTCTAAGCTCAGATTGGCACTTTTGAGAACCTCGCGTGTCAGGGGAATCACGCGCTTGATATGGTCCCTGCTGGCCAACTCTGGCACCACACCACCATAGGCTTGGTGCATGTCGATTTGACTGAACAGGGCGTGCGACAGCAGACGCGGGAAGCCATGGTTTTGGGTTTCAACCAAAGCCACCCCTGTTTCATCGCACGAGGATTCAATTCCAAGAAAAATCATAAGGGCAGAGTTTATGCGATGACTTCATTCGCCATATAGCGCCAAGTTATCTAAGCTTTGCGACAATAAGGCCATGGGCATTGGTCACTACCTCAAAGAAATTGGACGCGGCAAAGACGGCGCACGTTCACTCACGCGTGAGCAAGCTGCCGATTTGTTAGGCCAAGTGCTGGACGCTCAAGTGACTGACCTTGAGGTTGGTGCGTTTTGTTTGGCCATGCGCATCAAAGGCGAAACGCCTGAAGAAATGGCTGGCTTTTTGGATGCTGTTCATTTGCGTTTGACTGCCCTGCCCGCGTTTGACCAACAAACCACCGTCGTCATTCCTTGCTACAACGGCGCCAGAAAACTGCCTGCGCTTGCGCCTCTGCTTGCTTTGCTTTTATGCCAGCAAGGTGTGCGCGTCTGCTTGCACGGCACACCCACTGAAAGCCGTCGAACCACATCGTTTGAAGTACTCGAAGTCCTTGGATACAAGCGCCTTTTGCACGTGGATCAAGCGCACGGCGGATTGAATTTGGTACCCACCGAAGTTTTAAACCCCGAATTGAAAAAGTTGCTTGATGTTCGCCGCGTGGTCAATTTGCGAAATCCTGCTCACAGCTTGGTCAAGCTGATGAACCCTTGCCAAGGAAATGCGCTCATTGTGAGCAGCTACACCCATCCTGAATATGCTGTCTCCATGGCACAGACTTTCAAATTGACGCAGGCCAGCGCCTTCTTACTCAGAGGCACCGAAGGGGAACCCGTGGCAGATGCACGACGCACACCTCAAATGGATTTTTTTCAAAACGGTGCGATGCACACCGTGCAGTTGGCTCAGCCTGGTGCGCTGGTGAGTATTCCAGACTTACCCGAACCCAACGCAGCAGATACAGCCGCCTACATTGAAGACGTTTTGAACCAAAAACGTGCCGTCCCCGAGCCCATTGCGCTTCAAGTTCAACATATTTTGCAGGCCTTGAAATCAGCATGAGCCAAAACGATTCAAACGTCATTCGCCCCTCTGCCCTCGGCACTTGTACTTTGGTGGGCGCAGGCCCAGGCGACCCAGAGTTACTGACGCTCAAAGCTGTCAAGGCCATTCAAGCCGCCACGGTTTTGTTGGTCGATGATTTGGTCAATGAACAGATATTGCAACACGCATCCCCTGCAGCTCGCATTGTTCATGTTGGCAAGCGCGGGGGTTGTAAAAGCACACCCCAAGCCTTCATTCATCAACTCATGGTCAATGCGGTGCGCGATGGTGAAAAAGTGGTGCGCCTCAAAGGTGGTGACCCCTTCATTTTCGGCCGTGGTGGTGAAGAAACACAACACTTGCGCGAGGCTGGCATTGAGGTTTGCATCATCAATGGCATCACATCGGGGCTGGCTGCCATGACCAGTTTGGGCGCGCCCCTGACACACCGAGAGCATGCCCATGGCGTGGTGTTTGTCACTGGCCATGCCAAACCTGGCGATCAGGGTACTGACTGGCGTCAATTGGCAGCGACTGCGCGCGATGCCAAACTCACTTTGGTCATTTACATGGGCGTGCGGGGGGCCGAGACCATTCAGAACGAATTGCTGACAGGTCTGTCCGGCAGTACACCTGTGGCCATCATTGAAAATGCGTCACTGCCGCATCAGCGTCAGGCTTTGACGCAATTGGACCAACTCACCCTCACTCTTCAAGAAACAGGTCTACAGAGCCCCAGTATCTTGGTGGTGGGCGATGTGGTGAAAGCCTGCGCTCAAATATTCCAAAACGATCAAAACGACCTAACTGCCCCTACACTCCCACTGCATGCAAACATGTGATGTCGTGATCGTGGGTGCCGGTGCAGCCGGCCTTTTTTGTGCAGGTGTGGCTGGGCAGCTTGGACTGTCAGTGATGCTGCTCGATCACAGCACCAAAGTGGCTGAGAAAATTCGCATTTCAGGGGGTGGCCGTTGCAATTTCACCAACCGCTTGATAGATGCAAGCGCGCCCCACAAGCATTTTTTAAGCGAGAACCCTCACTTTTGCAGAAGTGCCTTGTCTCGTTACACAGCCCAAGACTTCATCGATTTGATGCGGTCCTACGACATTCCTTTTCACGAAAAACACAAGGGTCAATTGTTTTGCGATCGGTCGGCTGAAGACTTGATTCAAATGTTGCTTCAAGAATGCGACAAAGGCGGCGTCAAACGCCTGCATGGATGTGCTGTTCAGTCCATTGCCACCGACGGCTCTGGTTTCAAAGTTCAAACCGCCCAAGGTGACGTGCAAGCTGGGTCTGTGGTCATTGCCACTGGCGGCCTGTCGATTCCCCAAATTGGCGCAACCGATTTTGGCTATCGGATTGCAGAGCAGTTCGGCTTGCGCTTGGTTGCAAGGCGCCCTGGCTTGGTGCCGCTCACCTTTGATGGCGCAGAGTGGGCGCCGTATGCCAGTTTGGCGGGGCTGTCATTGCCCGTCAGTATCGAAACTGGGGCCAAAAAGTCTCGCATGAGTTTTGACGAGGATCTCCTGTTCACACACCGCGGCTTGTCTGGCCCGGCTGTTTTGCAAATTTCCAGCTATTGGCGAGAAGGCCAGCCCCTTCATTTGAACTTGGCGCCTCAAGAAGACATCGAAGGCTCGCTGATGCAAGCCAAAGTCAGGTCGAAAAAACTCATAGCCAACGAGTTGGGCGCTTGGGTACCGCACCGACTGGCAGATGCTTGGGTGGCCCAAGACCCTCAATGGCAGCGCCCTGTGGCCGAAGCCAGCGACAAAGCTTTGGTGCAATTGGCCCAAAAACTCAGCCGCTGGCCCCTGACCCCCAACGGCAGCGAGGGCTACAAAAAGGCGGAAGTCACCATGGGCGGGGTGGATACCCGTGATTTGTCGTCGCAAACCATGGAATCTAAGCAGCCGGGTCTGTATTTCATTGGGGAAGTGGTGGATGTGACCGGTTGGCTGGGGGGCTACAACTTCCAATGGGCTTGGGCCAGCGCCTTTGCCTGCGCCCAAGCCCTGAAACAAAAACAGGAAATTGCCCTGTAAACGGCCCCAAACAGCCCAAAACTTAGGGCTATAATCTCAGGCTTTGCTGGCAATCCTCCGTCTGCCAAATACTAGTTCGTGACGGGGAACCCGCCGAAACTGCTTGTAAGGGCTCGATCTTCCCTTTCAATGTCAGTCGGCATAATTTGGAAACTTTGATATCCATGACCACCATTCGCGTGAAAGAAAACGAGCCGTTTGACGTAGCACTTCGCCGCTTCAAGCGCACCATTGAAAAAC
>JAJTGB010000080.1 GCA_021298995.1 Comamonadaceae bacterium
AAAAAGCCCGCAGTGCATGCCACGCCGCTGAACCATGTGGGTCTTTGGATTGACGATCTGGCCACGGCTGTTCAATGGCTCACGGCGCAAGGGGTGCGCATGGCGCCTGGGGGTATTCGCAAAGGCGCGGCGGGCCACGATATTTGTTTTTTACACCCCAAGTCGAATGATGAGTTCCCCATTGCGGGCGAGGGTGTGCTGATCGAATTGGTGCAGGCGCCGCCCGAAGTGATCAACGCGTTTTCGGCCTTGGCTGCACAAGATCACTGAGCATTGGTTTGGTGGGCATGGAGGTGGCCACCGCAAGTCCTGAGCAATTCAAGACCATTTTGCGCACCGATCGAAAAATGCAGCCGCTATCGTCAAAGCATCTGGCGCCCAGGTGGAATGATCTGTTGCGCTGAGGCTGGATCAGCGCTTCAGCGCATCAACCCTTAATTTTTTGCCCAATGGTCTTGGCTTTCAAGGCTTGGGCACGTGCCAGTGCCGCTTGAATCATTGATTTTTTCCGGCTTTCTTCGTCGATCGCCTTTGGGTTCGCGCTCTCAACATTGGAGGTGTTGGTGGCCTCAAAATGGGCTTGGGCTGCATGCTCTGCTTGGGCTTCAGGCGCTTGTTCAGCCAAGCGTGATCGGTGCGCAGCATACCGGTCGCGCGCATGGTCGGCCTCTTTTGCGCTCCATGCTTGCCAACCAGTGCGGTCGCCGCTGATATCTTCCATTTCAATGCAATCGACGGGGCAGACAGGCAGGCACAGCCCACATCCTGTGCAGTGTTGCTCGATCACCGCATGCATGCGTTTATGGCTGCCAAAAATGGCGTCTGTGGGGCACACAGGCAGGCATAAGGTGCAACCTATGCACCAACTTTCGTCGATCCACGCGACTTGGCGTGGAGCCTCCATGCCGTTGGCAGGATTGAGTTCGCAAACAGGTCGCCCCGTGATGGCGGCCAATCGTTCAATGCCAACTTGGCCGCCTGGGGGACATTGGTTGATTTCAGCGGCGCCTTCTGCAATGGCTTTGGCGTAATGAGCGCAATCAGGGTATCCGCAACGCGTGCATTGCGTTTGCGGCAATGCGGCCAATAGGCGGTCGCTCAGGCTCACGTGGTTTTGCGAGAGGCTCTGCCGGTTTTGGTCGGAACCAACTTTTTGCTGGGTGTGGGCTTGTTCTGTCCCACCACATGGTGGGCCAAGATGAAGTCGCGCACTTGAGGGAACACAATTTCTCGCCAACGACGGCCACTGAAAATGCCGTAGTGACCCGCACCCGGAACTTCCAGGTGTTTTTTGTGTTGGCTGACTATGCCCGTGCACAGTTGGTGGGCAGCTTGTGTTTGACCGGAACCCGAAATATCGTCAAGCTCTCCCTCAACGGTCAACAAGGCCGTGCCTTTGATGTCTTGCGGGCGAACACGTTCTGCTTCGCCGCTGGAATTGCGCACGTCCCAGGTGCCTTTAACCAGGGCAAAATCTTGAAAGACCGTGCGGATGGTTTCCAAGTAGTAGTCAGATTCTGCGCTGGAGTTGTCGCCTTTGATGAGGTCTTTGAAGTAGTCGTAGTGGCTTTTCAGGTGCCGGTCAGGGTTCATGGCGACGAAGCCAGTGTGCTGCATGAAGCCCGGATAAACACGCCGACCGGCGCCCGGGAAATTGGGCGGCACTCGAAAAATCACATTGTTTTCGAACCACTCAAAGCTTTTGTTCATGGCCAAATTGTTGACGGCCGTGGGCGATTTGCTGGCATCAATGGGCCCACCCATCATGGTCATGGATTTGGGTAGCTTTTCCCCTTGAGAAGCCATCAATGAGACAGCGGCCAATACGGGAACGGTGGGCTGACACACACTGATGACGTGGCAGTGTCCGTAATGCTTTTGCAAATGTTGAATGAATTCGCGGATGTAGTGAACGTAATCGTCCAGGTGAAATTCGCCCTCAGACAGGGGGACCAATCGAGCGTTTTTCCAGTCGGTGACATACACCTTGTGGTCTGCCAGCATGGTCCGCACGGTGTCGCGCAACAAAGTGGCGTAGTGGCCAGAGAGGGGCGCCACGATCAGCACAACGGGCTGCACCTTGAGCCGATTCAGGGTGGCAGGGTCATCGCTGAAGCGCTTGAAACGGCGCAACTCGCAAAAAGGCTTGTCGATTTCAATGCGTTCGTGGATGGCAATTTCTTGATCACCAATGGCCACGGTGTTGATGCCGAACTGGGGTTTTTCGTAATCTTTACCCAGCCGATACATCAAGTCGTAGGTGGCGGAAATTCTTTGAGAAAACGGGTTTTGGCCCAGTGGCGAGATGGGGTTGCTATAAACCTTGGCGGCAGCCTGTGCAAAATCAGCGAACGGCTCCATCAGGGACCGTTGGGTTTCATAGATTTGATAAAGCATGGTGTTCCTGTTTGATGCAAAGCAATATAACAGTGGATTTTTAAGTAAATTGGGGTGATCGCACCAAAATGAGATGTCAAATCAAAGTACTTTGGCAATGCTTGCGCAGACGTGATCGATGTTTTTGCTGTTCAGGGCTGCGACGCACATGCGGCCTGTATCGGTTCCATAGACGCCGAACTCGCTGCGCAATCGAATCATTTGATCTTTAGACAAACCTGAATAGCTGAACATGCCAATTTGCTGGGTGATGAAGCTCATATCGCGTTGCACCCCAGCCGCTTTGAGGCCTTCGACCAGTTTTTGACGCATTTCTTTGATTCGAACGCGCATGCCAGCCAGCTCGCTTTCCCAAAGGCTGCGCCATTCTGGGGTGTTGAGCACGGCAGCCACAACCGATCCACCGTGGATGGGTGGGTTGGAATAGTTGGTGCGGATGGCAATTTTCAGTTGTGACAACACTTTGGCGGCCTCGTCTGCGGTTTCGCAGTGCACGGACAAGGCACCAACACGCTCACCGTAAAGGCTGAAACTTTTGGAAAAAGACGTCGCCACAAAAAAACTCAACCCCGCTTGGACAAACAAATCAATGACGGCTCCGTCTTCAGCAATGCCATGTCCGAAGCCTTGGTAGGCCATGTCCAAAAATGCGGTCAATCCCTTGGCTTTGACGGTTTGTACCACTTGCTGCCATTGGCTGGGTGTGATGTCATAGCCCGTGGGGTTGTGGCAGCAAGCGTGCAAAACAACAATGGAGCCAGCTTGCGCAGACGCCAAAGATGCAAGCATCTTGGGGAAGTTAACGCCCAGGGCCTGGGCGTCATAGTATGGGTATGCCTGAACTTCGAACCCTGCTTGGGTGAACAGCGCTTTGTGGTTTTCCCAGCTGGGGTCGCTGATCAAAACCTTGGCCTGCGGATTCAAGCGCTTGAGAAAATCGGCGCCCACTTTGAGTCCACCCGTGCCCCCCAGGCACTGTACGGTGGCCACGCGCTTGGCCAGTACCGATGGGGATTGCGCACCAAACACCAACGCTTGTACAGCGCTGTCATAGGCTGCAATCCCGTCGATGGGCAAATAACCGCGTGCGCTGGGTTTTGCCATCATCGCTTGCTCGGCTTTTTGAACGCATGCCAGCAGGGGCAATTTGCCATTGTCATCATAATAAACACCTACGCCGAGGTTGACTTTTTTCGGGTTGCTGTCCGCCGCAAATTGTTCGTTCAGCCCCAAAATGGGGTCGCGGGGTGCCATTTCGACAGCAGAGAACATCGACATGAGGTGTCCTAGATGGGGTGATGTGGTTGAAGATCGCGCAGACTGTTGTAGGCTACGTTGTTGTTGCCAATTTTAACGCTCACATGACCACACCTATTGCCGTTGATACGCCTCCACCTCTGGTGGGTGACATTGAAGGTCAATTTGTTCAATTTGCAGGCTCGCCTTTTGAGCTTTTTCAACCCTATTTGCCCGCAGGCGATCAACCGCAGGCAATTGATCAATTGGTCGAGGGGGTGAATGATGGTGAAGTTTTTCAAACCCTTTTGGGCGTGACGGGTTCTGGCAAAACTTTCACCATGGCCAATGTGATTGCGCGCCTTGGCCGACCGGCCATTGTGTTTGCCCCCAATAAAACACTGGCCGCACAGCTTTACAGCGAGTTTCGTGAGTTTTTTCCGCGCAACGCTGTGGAGTATTTCGTCAGTTATTACGACTATTACCAGCCTGAGGCCTATGTGCCACAGCGCGACCTCTTCATTGAAAAGGACAGCGCCATCAATGAACACATCGAGCAGTTGCGGCTGAGTTGCACCAAAAGCATTTTGGAGCGACGTGATGTGATTGTGGTGGCCACGGTATCGGCCATTTACGGCATTGGCGAACCTGAAAGTTACCACCAAATGGTGATGACCTTGCGCAGCGGCGACAAGTTGGGCCAGCGAGAGGTGATTGGCCAATTGGTGCGGATGCAGTACGAACGAAACGACATGGATTTTTCGCGCGGCTGCTTTCGGGTGAGGGGCGAGACCATTGATGTGTTTCCAGCTGAACACAGTGAACTGGCCCTTCGCATCAGCTTGTTCGATGATGAAATCGAATCCCTTGAATTGTTGGACCCATTGACCGGGCGCGTGCGACAAGCTGTACCCAGGTTCACGGTCTACCCATCGAGTCACTATGTCACACCCCGCGACAAGGTTCTGGCAGCCATTGAAACCATCAAACTGGAGTTGGCCCAGCGCCTGGGTGAGTTGGTTGGCATGGGCAAATTGGTGGAAGCACAACGCCTGGAGCAAAGAACCCGTTTCGATTTGGAAATGCTGACCGAAGTGGGCCACTGTAAAGGCATCGAAAACTACACCCGCCACTTATCTGGCGCCAAGCCTGGCGAGCCTCCCAGCACCTTGACCGACTACATGCCCAAAGACTCGGTGATGTTCTTGGATGAAAGCCATGTGCTCATGGGCCAATTTGGTGGCATGTACAACGGAGACCGTTCGCGATTGCCCAGCGCCTTGGACAACCGCCCTTTGAAGTTGGAGGAGTTTGAAAAACGCATGCGCCAAGTTGTGTTTGTTTCAGCAACACCGGCGCAGTATGAAAAAGACCATTCCGGGCGCGTTGTAGAGCAGTTGGTGCGCCCCACAGGGCTGGTGGACCCAGAGGTGGAGGTGCGCCCAGCCACCCATCAAGTCGATGATGTGCTACAAGAAATACGCTTGCGGGTTGACTTGAAGGAACGCGTGTTGATCACGACATTGACCAAGCGCATGGCTGAGCAATTGACCGACTATCTCAGCGACAACGGTGTCAAGGTGCGCTATTTGCACAGCGATATTGACACGGTCGAGCGCGTGGAAATCTTGCGCGATCTTCGGTTGGGAACCTTTGATGTATTGGTGGGTATCAACTTGTTGCGAGAAGGCATTGATTTGCCGGAAGTCTCCTTGGTGGCCATCATGGATGCCGATAAAGAAGGGTTTTTAAGGTCAGAGCGCAGCCTGATTCAAACCATTGGACGGGCAGCACGCAACATCAATGGGCGTGCCATTTTGTACGCTGACGTCATCACAGAGTCCATGAAAAAGGCCATTGGGGAGACCGAAAGACGTCGCGAAAAGCAAATCGCTACCAACTTGGCCGCAGGGATCACACCCAAGGGTGTTTTTAAACAGGTGCGCGATCTGATTGACGGGGTGCACAGCGATAAATCGTCGAAAGAGGCGCAGCGTGAGGAGTTGCTGCGTGCACAAGTCTTGGACATGGGCGAAAAAGACCTGGCCAAAGAGATCAAACGCCTGGAAAAAGCCATGCTGGAGCACGCCAAAAACCTTCAGTTCGAACAAGCCGCACAAGTTCGTGACCAACTCGCTCGCTTGAGAGAGCAGGTGCTGGGTGCCAGTGGCAAAGACACCTTGGCAAGAGACGACATCAAAGCCACCACTCTTTGAAGGCCTATTACCCGAGCAATTTGTTTGGTTATCGGTTATAGTTGACTTGTTTAGTCGACATAGCCCTAAGGAGCTTCACATGCGTCTCACCACCAAAGGTCGTTTTGCAGTTACCGCCATGATTGACCTGGCTTTGCGCCAGAACAATGGTCCTGTGACTTTGGCTGCCATCAGCCAGAGGCAACAAATTTCTTTGTCTTATTTGGAGCAGTTGTTCGGCAAACTGCGTCGCAATGAGCTGGTGGAATCTACCCGTGGCCCAGGGGGTGGGTATACCCTTGGCAGAAGGGCCGCTGAAATCACCGTTGCTGACATCATCGTTTCTGTGGATGAGCCCATTGATGCCACCCACTGTGGTGGCAAAGAGAATTGTCTGGGTGAGTCGGGGCGCTGTATGACCCATGATTTGTGGACCAGTTTGAACCAGCGCATGGTTGAGTTTTTAGATTCCGTCACCTTGCAAAAATTGGTCGATGACCAATTGGCCAAAGGTGTGCAAATCGAATCCAAGCCCATGATCAAAAGGGCCATATCCAGCTCGCCGGTGGTCAAGCCATTGCGGGTGAATGCGCCCAACTCGGTTTTTGCACTGGGCAATGTTTTTGCCAAAAGCTGATCCAAGTTTTACTTTTTACCTGATCTGAAACAAATTGCCGAAAATGGACGCCACGCCTCATTTCCCCGTGTACATGGATTACGCCGCCACAAATCCTGTGGATCCCCGTGTGGTTGATGCCATGATTCCTTGGTTGCGAGAGCATTTTGGCAACCCCGCTTCACGCAGCCATGCGTGGGGTTGGGAGGCCGAAGAAGCAGTTGAAAAAGCACGCCAATATGTGGCTGAATTGATTGGGGCTGACCCCAGGGAAATTGTGTGGACGTCCGGTGCAACCGAATCGAATAATTTGGCCATCAAGGGCGCGGCGCATTTTTACCAATCCCGCGGCAAGCATTTGATCACGGTCAAAACTGAGCACAAAGCCGTTTTAGACACCATGCGTGAGTTAGAGCGTCAAGGATTTGAGGTCACCTATCTCGATGTGCAAGAAGACGGCTTGCTCAGCATGGCTGCTCTAGAGGCGGCCATCCGCAAAGACACCATTTTGATCAGCGTGATGTTTGTGAACAACGAAATTGGCGTGGTTCAGGATATTGCTGCCATTGGAGCCATGTGTCGAGCCAAAGGCATCGTTTTTCATGTGGATGCCGCACAGGCCACTGGAAAGGTTGATATCGATTTGCAGACTTTGCCGGTTGACCTCATGAGCCTGGCGTCGCACAAAACATATGGGCCCAAGGGCATTGGCGCTCTGTATGTGCGTCGCAAGCCCCGTGTCCGACTTGAGGCCCAAATCCATGGAGGTGGGCATGAGAGAGGCATGAGAAGCGGCACCTTGCCCACCCATCAGTGTGTGGGCATGGGCGAGGCTTTTAGGTTGGCTAAGATCGAAATGGCTGAAGATTTAAAGCGTACCAAGGTTTTGCACAACAGGCTTTTGGCTGGGCTGCAAAATTTGGAGCAGGTTTTTGTCAACGGTCACCTGACCCAAAGGGTGCCTCATAACCTCAACATCAGCTTCAACTTTGTTGAAGGCGAGTCATTGATCATGGGCATCAAGGGTTTGGCTGTTTCTTCTGGTTCGGCTTGTACCTCTGCCAGCCTAGAGCCCAGCTATGTTTTGCGTGCCTTGGGCCGCAGTGATGAGTTGGCCCATAGCAGCTTGCGCATCACCATTGGTCGTTACACCACAGAAGAAGAAATCGATTACGCCATTTCAACCATCAAGCACAACGTCAATAAGCTTCGTGAGCTCAGCCCCTTGTGGGAGATGCATCAAGACGGTATTGATATCAGCACCATTCAATGGGCTGCTCATTAAAAATTGAAAAGGTAACCCCATGGCTTACAGCGAAAAGGTCATTGACCATTACGAAAACCCGCGAAATGTGGGCTCCTTTGACAAGGGAGATGAGTCCGTAGGTACCGGCATGGTCGGAGCACCTGCTTGCGGTGACGTCATGAAGCTGCAAATCAAAGTCAACCCAGAAACTGGGGTGATTGAAGACGCACGTTTCAAAACCTATGGCTGTGGTTCCGCCATCGCCTCTTCATCTTTGGTCACAGAGTGGGTCAAGGGAAAAACTTTGGACCAGGCTGCTGCCTTAAAGAACAGCGAAATAGCCCAGGAATTGGCGTTGCCCCCGGTCAAAATCCATTGCTCCATATTGGCTGAGGACGCGATCAAGGCGGCCGTTGAAGATTACAAAAAGAAACACATCAGCCTTGCCTGAGATGTGTCCCGTTTTTTGAACTGCGATCATCAATCATCATGTCTGTTTCTTTGACCCCAGCGGCTGCTCGCCACGTGAACAAATATTTGTCCAAGCGGGGCAAAGGCTTGGGTGTCCGACTGGGTGTGAAAACCACGGGCTGTTCTGGCTTGGCGTACAAGCTGGAATACGTGGACGATATGACACCAGAAGACATCGTCTTTGAGGCGATGGGTGTGAAGATTTTGATTGATCCCAAAAGCTTGGCATACATCGATGGCACCGAACTCGACTTTGTTCGAGAGGGCCTCAATGAGGGGTTCAAGTTCAACAACCCCAACGAGCGTGACCGTTGCGGCTGTGGTGAGTCATTCCGGATCTGAGGTGACCGCGCCAGACAAATTTCAGGCACCAAATCTGGCTGCCAATGACTTTGCCTTGTTTCAATTACCCCAGCAGTACGCCATAAATTTGCTGGCGTTGGAACAGAGCTGGAAAGCCTTGCAACGGCATGCTCACCCGGATATGCATGCTCAAGCCGATGCATCTGCACAAAGGCTGTCCATGCAATGGTCTGTCCGGATCAACGAAGCCTATCAACGGTTAAAAAACCCCATTAAACGTGCCGCCTATTTGTGTGAACTGCAAGGCGTACCTATTTCTGCTGAAACCAATACAGCCATGCCCACGGATTTCTTGGTACAGCAAATCAGTTGGCGCGAAGCCCTGGACACGGCAGCCAGCCCGGCCGAAATGGATGGGCTTCTGATCGAGGTCAAGGAATACCGAGATTCCTTGCTTGCAGAATGTGAGCGTTTTTTAGACGTGGTCTGCGATGCACATAAGGCTGCCATGTCTGTCAGGGCTTTGATGTTTGTGGATCGATTTATTCAAGCTGTCGTGCTGCAATTGGACCGATTAGAGAGTGCATAGTGCACCAAATTCATGGCCTTATTACAAATCTCTGAACCTGGTCAAGCGCCAGACCCCCACCAAAGGCGAATTGCCGTCGGAATCGATTTGGGAACCACCCACTCCTTGGTTGCATCCGTCAGGCATGGTGTGCCCGAGTGTTTGCCAGATGAGCAAGGTCGAGTTGTATTGCCCTCTGTTGTTCGGTATTTGCAGGGTGGTGCGCGCCAAATTGGTTTTTTAGCGCAAGACAACCAAACCCAAGATGCCTCCAATACCTTGGCTTCGTTCAAGCGCTTTATGGGCCGTGGACTGAAAGACATTCCTAATCACGCACAACTTCCCTATCGATTTGAAGACGCACCTGGAATGCTTCAAATTCACACTTCGGATGGTTTGAAGTCGCCCGTGGAGATCAGTGCCGAAATTTTGGCCACCCTTCGGTACCGTGCCGAAGACAGCTTTGATGATGATTTGTTCGGGGCGGTGATCACGGTGCCTGCTTACTTTGACGATGCCCAAAGACAAGCCACCAAAGATGCGGCTCAACTGGCTGGGCTACATGTATTGCGACTCATCAATGAACCCACTGCCGCCGCTATTGCATATGGGCTCGACCAAGGCAGTGAGGGGATTTACGCCGTCTACGACTTGGGCGGTGGTACCTTTGATATCTCCATATTGCGCCTTCAAGCTGGTGTGTTCGAAGTGCTTGCCACAGGGGGAGATTCTGCCCTTGGGGGGGATGACTACGACAACATGCTGGTGGAAGCGCTGTTACAAAAGTTTGGCGTCAAGCCGACATCGCCACAAGAAAAAGCCCAACTTCAATTTGCAGCTCGCGCATGCAAAGAGCACTTATCTGCTGCGCAAGAAAGCCGGTTTTGTGTGAATTTATCTGCTGGTGCCATAGATGTACTTGTCAGCCGCGTTGAGTTTGATCAATGGACCTTTTCATTGACCCAGCGGACCATTGCGGCCGTGCGCAAAGCTTTGCGTGATGCAGATTTGGAAAAGAATGATGTTCAAGGTGTGGTGATGGTGGGGGGGTCCACGCGCATGCCACAAATTCAAACTGCAGTGGCGGAGTTTTTTCAAAAACCACCTTTGAACAACCTCAATCCTGATGAAGTGGTTGCTTTGGGGGCGGCCATCCAAGCCAATCAGTTGGCGGGCAACAACCCAGATGGAGAGATTTTGTTGTTGGACGTGATTCCGTTGTCCTTGGGGCTGGAAACCATGGGGGGCTTGGTCGAGCGCATCGTTCCGCGCAACCAAACGATACCCACAGCCATGGCCCAAAACTTCACAACCTATCAAGATGGCCAAACGGCACTGGCCTTGCATGTGGTTCAGGGCGAGCGAGACTTGGTGGCAGATTGCCGCAGTTTGGCGCGATTTGAGTTGAGGGGCATCCCCCCCATGGCGGCCGGTGCTGCTCGCATCCGTGTGACATTCACAGTGGACGCGGATGGTTTGCTACAGGTCAGCGCCCAAGAAATGATCAGCGGTGTACAAGCCCACATCGACGTCAAACCCAGTTACGGTTTGAATGACCAAGACATCGCCCGCATGTTGCAAGCGGGCTTTGCAACGGCACAAGAAGACATGGCTGCGCGTGCATTGGCCGAGGCCCGGTTGGATGCGGATCGAATCTGTTTGGCCACCCGCAGTGCGCTACAAGTCGATGGCCATTGGCTAGACACGAATTACCGCGCGTCGATTGAAAAAGCCATTGACGAATTGATCATTGCCCAAGCTGCTCATGACCCATCCATTATTGAGGCTGCCACGAAAGCCTTGTCCAATGCCACAGAATCTTTTGCCGCACAAAGAATGAATCGCGGTATACAACAGGCCCTGGCCGGTAAAAACATAGAAAGCATTTGATGCCCATCATCAAAATTTTGCCCCACGCTGAATATTGTCCGACGGGTGCTGCACTCAACTCTCCCGTTGGCAACACCATTTGTGAAACACTTTTGGAAAATCAGATCAACATTGAGCACGCTTGTGACATGAGTTGTGCCTGCACCACTTGCCACGTGATCGTGCATGAGGGCTATACAAGCCTCAATGCCCTAGAAGAAACCGAAGAAGATTTGCTTGATCGCGCTTGGGGCTTGCATCCCAACTCACGCCTGAGTTGTCAAGCCATTGTGGCCCTGCAAGACTTGGTGATTGAAATACCGAAATACTCGATCAATCACGCCAAGGAAAACCACTGAAATGCGACAGATAGTTTTAGACACAGAAACCACGGGCCTTTCTGCTGAAAATGGCGATCGGATCATCGAAATCGGATGCGTGGAATTGCTGGGCAGAAAAATCACTGGCAATCATTTTCACCACTATCTCAATCCACAAAGAGACAGCCACGAAGACGCGTTGAAAGTGCACGGAATCAGCAATGAGTTTTTGCGCGATAAGCCTGAATTTTCTGTCATCGCATCTGATTTTTTAAGCTTCATTGCAGGTGCGGAAATCATCATCCACAACGCCTCTTTTGATATTGGGTTTCTCAACAAAGAGCTAGAGCGTTTGAACTTAGGGCGCTTGACGGAGCATGTGGCGGGGGTCACAGACACCTTGTCGATGGCCAAGGAAATGTTTCCTGGCAAGCGAAATTCACTGGATGCACTTTGCGATCGATTGGGTGTGAACAACGCAGCGCGAACATTGCACGGCGCTCTGTTGGACGCTGAGCTCTTGGCCGATGTCTATATTTGTTTGACGCGTGGACAAAACGCACTGTTGATCCAGGAAGATTCTCAAGATCAGGTTCACCATGAAAACGCTGACATTGACTTGTCTCAATTTGATCTGCCTGTGATTTCTTCAACTGAGCAAGAAATCAAAGAGCATTCAAATGCCATGGCCACGCTGTCTAAGTCCAGTGGCGGCCACGTGGTCTGGTAATCCACATCTCCCTGAGCACACGGATATCAAGCGCCTTAAATTTCGACGGAGCGAATCGATTTTCAGTTCAAATTTATGTCAAAATGTCGCCTTGAAATTTGGATTTCGCGTGGTTAGCTCAGTGGTAGAGCATCGCCTTCACACGGCGGGGGTCGGGGGTTCGAAACCCTCACCACGCACCAAAAATTTCCCTTTACTTTCAACTACTTAAGCGCTGTTATTGGCGCTTTACTTTAACTAATTTGTAGTATACCGGTCCCATACTACTATTCATAGATTTTTCAATGTGTTTTCATAGATTTCCCGATCAGAAATCTATCTAATTTTTATCTCGCATGTGTGTGAGTTGAGCTGCTGTTTGCGTGCAAGCCCTACAAGCCTTGCAATCATGTCTCATCTACTCTGCCCAGCCCTCGTGTGGAAAAGGGTGCTGTAGGGCTTGTTTGACGCCCGCTGCGGGGCTGGAAAGTTGTGAGGCTCAAGCGGGCTTGCAGTCAGCGCACATGAACATGCTTTGATTGAGCACGCGTTTGAAGCTGCCCAGTGCACGCGGCTTGTGCAATCCGCATTTGTAGCAACTCATGCTGGCGCCAGTACCAGACGCAGCAAATGGACTGCCCCCTTCTTTGGATTTGTATCTGAGACCATCGCCAGAAATCTTTGTGATGTCGTCTTTGCTCATGCAGGCATTGTATTGAGCAAGCCTTGATCGCGCAGATCACTCCCAAGGACGCGGTCTGCGTTTGCTCTGTAAGTCACCCACGTTGTCAATCGTGAGATGAGTGATGTCCAGAATGCTGTCCAATTGTTTGGTAACCAACCTCAGGGTATGGTCCCGAGCGGATACCAGGCGCGTGAATACATAGTCATCTGGATGTACGGACAAGTTTTCGCTCTTTTACAACCGCTAAAAAATTGGATATCAGTGGGGCAGACCGGCGCTCGGCCAGGCATATAACGTGTACATGTGTGCTTAACGCCATATCCCTGATCGGTAGCACCACAAGGCGCGAATCTGCTACAAAAGCAGTTTGAGCCACCACGCCCAAGCCCAAACCTTGCGCTACAGCTTCTCGCACTGCTTCCCGGCTGCCCATTTCCAGCGAGCTTTTAACACGCACGCCCGCAGCTGCCAAGCCAGACTCAAACACGCTACGGGTTTGCGAACCCTGTTCGCGCATCACAAATTCGCAGCCTTCCAGGTCGCACATCTTCACGTTTCTGCGGTTGGCAAGCGCGTGCGCTACCGATGCAAATACGACCAATGCTTGCCGCCGGTAGGGTATGCAATGAACCCGTTCGTCGTGCACCGCGTGCAACAGCACGCCTACGTCATCGCGTTGATCAAGAATTCTTTCGAGTATTTGTCGGGAGTCACTGACGCTGACTGCCAGGCGAATTTTGGGAAACAGTGCACGGTAGTCTTTGACCATTGGCAGCACGTTGTAAGGCCCCACTGCTGAAACTTTTAAATGCCCCTCATATTGACTTCGCGCACTTAGCAACAGCAACGCAGCCTGCTGTTCAGCGCGGTAAATGCGGTTGCTGACTTCATGCAAAGCCATGCCGAAGGTGGTGAGCTCTACCCCACGACCACGGCGCACAAATAGTTCAACGCCAAAACGCTTTTCCAGTCCTGCGATATGTGCCGAAATAGTGGGTTGCCTAATGCCCAG
>JAJTGB010000081.1 GCA_021298995.1 Comamonadaceae bacterium
TATAGGGCCCGAAGCCACAAAAACGGCTACCACTTCCACCACAAATTCAGGTTTGGAGGTGAAATGGCTCACGGTTGACGAGGAGTCGGCCGGCCAGCGCTTAGACAATTTCCTCATTCGCCACCTGAAGGGTGTCCCTAAAACCCACGTCTATCGAATCATTCGAAGCGGTGAAGTGAGGGTCAATAAAGGGCGAGCGTCAGCTGACAGCCGCATAGAAACGGGCGATGTGGTCCGACTTCCCCCTGTCAGAATTTCCGACAAAGTGGCAGAAAAAGCAGCCAGACCAGCGCCGGGCCGAGAATTCCCACTGTTGCTAGAAGACGACGCTTTGATGGCCATCGACAAGCCCGCTGGTGTAGCCGTCCATGGAGGCTCGGGGGTTAGTTTTGGTGTGATCGAGCAACTTCGGCAGGCCAGACCACTGGCAAAGTTGCTTGAATTGGTCCACCGACTTGACCGTGAAACCAGCGGTATTCTGCTGGTAGCCAAGAAAAGAAGTGCCCTGAAGCATGTTCAAGACCAGTTCAGGGAACGCGAAACGGGTAAGACCTATTTGGCCCTGGTGCAAGGTCAGTGGCCAGAAAAACTGAAGGTCATCGACAGCGCCCTGCACAAATTCTTGTTGCCGGATGGCGAGCGCCGAGTTCGGGTCACGTCCAATGAGGACCCTGATGGCATGCGGTCAATCACCTTGGTCAAAGTGGCAGAGCGATTGGAAGCTTGCACTTTGTTGGAGGTCACCATCAAGACGGGTCGAACCCATCAAATTAGAGTGCACCTGGCTTCGCAAGGACACCCCATCGCTGGAGACGACAAATACGGCGATTTCGAATGGAACAAAGCGCTTCAAAAACAGGGCCTGAAGCGCATGTTTTTGCACGCATGGCGGCTTCAATTCACGCACCCTGCAACGGGAAAGCGTATCGAGCTCAAGTCCAATCTACCCCCCGAGTTACAACTTTACGTGAACCATGTCAAATCCAAGTCTACGCCCCCGTCAGTTTGACCTGATTGCCTTCGATTGGGATGGCACCCTCTTTGACTCAACGGCCATCATCACGCGGTGTATTCAGCGTGCCGTCGTGGATGTGGGGGGGCAAGAGCCCTCGCGGGAAGCCGCCTCCTATGTGATTGGTTTGGGTTTGATGCAAGCACTTGCCCATGCAGCGCCAGATGTACCCGTCGAGAAATACCCAGAACTGGGGCAACGTTACCGTCATCACTACATGGCCCATCAAAACGACATCATTCTTTTTGATGGCGTATTGCCCATGTTGGCTGAGCTGAAAGCACGCCATCACTGGTTGAGTGTGGCAACCGGAAAGAGCCGAAAAGGCTTGAACGAAGCCTTGCATGACGTTGACTTGAAGGGCATGTTTGATGCTTCTAGAACAGCGGATGAAACCGCTGGCAAACCCAGTCCCCTGATGTTGCAGGAACTCATGCGGGAGTTGGGGGTCGAGCCAGAAAGAACCTTGATGATTGGCGACACCACCCACGATTTGCAAATGGCCTTGAACGCAGGGTGTGCCAGTGTGGGTGTGAGTTATGGCGCCCATGAGCCTTCAGCGTTTCAAGCCTTGCAGCCGCGCTACGTTGCTCATTCCGTCAATGACTTGCGCAGTTGGTTAAATGACAACGCCTGACAGACTAGCCCTGCCAAGGCATCTTTAAAATCCGAAGATGGTGACAAACACAGTTTGAAGAAGGTGATGACATGAGCGAAGCAATTCCTTTGTGCAATTCAAGCGATTTGACTGACGGAGGGTTGGCGGTTCCTTTTGATGTCGTTTATGGCGGCCAAACCTGCCGTGCATTTGCCATTCGCTTCAAGGGCTCGGTGCATGCTTATCTCAACCGCTGCAGTCATGTTGCGATGGAAATGGATTTTCAACCGAATCGTTTTTTTGACACAACCGGACAATTCCTGATTTGCTCCACACATGGCGCCTTGTATCGACCAGAGTCGGGTGCTTGCGCAGGCGGCCCTTGTCATGGCGGATTGATCCCAATCACCTTGTCAGAACAAGGCGGTGTCGTTCACTGGCATACTGACTTCAATCTAAAACCTTTTGATTTCACATGAGTTCTGAAAATACTGAATCTTCCACAAATGACCGCAATGTCATGAGCGGCAACGCCGCGACTGCTGCGGCCTCCGTCCATCATCAAAATGCGGGGTCAACTTGGGAGCGCCAAGTGCTCTCTGATTTGGTCACTGGCAATTTGAAGGAGCAGCGAGCAGCCAGACGTTGGAAAGTCGGTTTGCGATTGGGTTGGTTGTGTTTCTGGGTGGTGGTCATGTGGCAGGTTTTGGCTCACAACCAAACTTCTACCACCATCTCGTCTCCCCATACCGCACTGGTCAATATCAAGGGTGAAATTGCCGATGGCGCAGATGCCAGCGCAGAAAGTGTGGTGTCTTCTATGCGGGCGGCCATGGAGGACACGGGTTCACAGGCCTTGATTTTGCTCATCAATTCGCCAGGCGGCAGTCCTGTTCAGGCCGGCATCATCAGTGATGAAATTGTCCGTTTGAAAGCGCTTCATCAAAAACCGATCTATGCGGTTGTTGAAGAGTCTTGTGCATCCGCGGCTTATTACATTGCTGCATCCACCGACAAAATTTATGTCAATAAGGCCAGCATTGTTGGCAGCATTGGCGTGCTCATGGACGGCTTTGGCTTCACTGGACTGATGGACAAATTGGGTGTTGAGAGAAGGCTCATGACAGCGGGCGAAAACAAAGGATTTTTAGATCCTTTTAGCCCTCAAACTGAGGCCCAGAGAAAACACGCGCAATCGATGCTGAATCACATTCACTCGCAGTTTATTGCAGTGGTGAAACAAGGCCGCGGCGATCGTTTGAAAGAAACCCCCGATATGTTCAGTGGCCTGTTTTGGACGGGCCAACAAGCGGTTGAGTTGGGATTGGCAGACGACTTTGGCAGCATCGATCAAGTGGCGCGTGATGTTGTGAAAGCCCAAGAATTGGTTGACTATTCACGCCATGACAATGTTGCAGAGCGTTTGGTCAAGCGCTTTGGTGCTGCCATGGGCGAAGGCGCTTGGAAAGCCATGCGCTCAACCGCTGTGATTCGCTAAATTAGCCGCCGGAAAAGCGCTCTAACTTGCTTGAGGAAAATTGCTTGAGGAAAAGTTCAAGCACCAATGGCAAATACGGCGGGCGTCTGGTTGTTCAAACCTTCAGGCATCGACCCTGAATTCAACTGACGCCACTGCTGTGTGGTTTTGCATTGAGTGATGGCGCTTGGCAAAGTCAGACCACTGCTGATAGCCAGTCGGCTACTGGCTTGCAAGCTTTGAAGAAGAGCCGCCCACAGCGCCGCATTGCGGTAAGGGGTTTCAATGAAAAGCTGAGTTTGCCCTGTCTTGAGTGCCAGCTGCTCTAACTCTTTAATTCTTCGCGCTCGATCTTGGGGCTCCTGCGGCAAGTAGCCTACAAAGGCAAAATTTTGGCCATTGAGACCGCTGCTGGCCAAGGCCAACAAAAGCGAAACAGGGCCCACCATTGCAATGACTTGAATGCCAAGTTCGTGTGCGGCACGAACCACAGAGCTGCCAGGGTCGGCAACCGCGGGCATGCCCGCTTCGCTCACCAGCCCAATGTCTTCACCTGCCAATGCCATGGCCAACAAGGGTTTGGCGTCAAAACCGCCCAAATGATCGCCTTTTTTATGAACTTGCCGTGGCAACTCGGTGATGGTCTGGGTTTGGATGCTGGCTCTCAAAGGTGAGCAAGCATCAATTCGCTTCAAGTAGGCGCGGGTGGTTTTGGCGTTCTCGCAAATCCAATGCGTGATGTTGGCTGCCGCTGCGATGGTGCCCATTGGCATCACTTGTGGCAGGTCAACTTCTTGGCTGCAACCAAAGTCAAGGGGGGCTGGAACCAAAAATAGTCGGCCTTTTTTGGAGTTAGTTTGGGTCATAGGATGTTCACGCCTGCCTCTCTCAGCATGAGGCAGGTGCGGATCAAAGGCAGGCCAATCAAGGCGGTGGGATCATCGCTCTCTATGCTTTCCAAAAGTGCAATACCCAGTCCTTCACTTTTGGCGCTGCCAGCGCAGTCGTAGGGCTCTTCTGCGCGAAGGTATGACTCAATTTCTGAATCGCTTAAGTGCCGAAACTTCACTTTGATTGCAGCCAAATCTGTTTTCTCAAAACCAGTGGCCAAACAAACCACTGACAAAGCCGTTTGAAAAATCACGGTTTTGCCTCGCATCCGTTGCAACTGCAGGGTGGCATTGGCGTGATTGCCTGGTTTTCCCAGCGGCGTGCCTTCTAAATCGGCTACTTGGTCAGAGCCAATCACCACAGCTTGCGGATTCTTGAGAGCGACGGCCCGAGCTTTGGCAAGCGCCAATCTCATGGCCAAATCTTTGGGTGATTCATTAGGGTGGGGAGTTTCGTCCACATCGGGCGCGGCGGTGTCAAACGGAATTTGCAGCCGAGACAGCAATTCTTTGCGGTAGCGCGAGGTCGAACCCAAGATGACAGGGCGACCGGAATAGGGCGGATGGCGGTGTTGAGCGTCTTTGGACATCCCTCAATTCTCTTACACTGAAGGCATGCACAAAAATTTTGATTTGAATCGCCTCAATGTCAAGGCCTAGCTGGAGGCCAACTTAGGCGCGGTTTCCCAAGAAGAAATGCCCGGTTCAACCCAAGTTGCATGGGCAATTCAGGGTGAATTGGTGCCCGTTTCGGGTGGCAGTGAGCAAATTTGGCTTCACTTGAAGGCAGAGCTTCATTTGCCGATGCAGTGCCAGAGGTGCATGGGTGCCGTGAATGTTTTAGTCAGTTCTGATCAGTCTTTTCGCTTTGTGGCAGATGAGGCGACGGCAGAGGCCGAGGACGAGGCGTCCGAGGAGGATTTGTTGGTCCTCACCCCTGAATTGAATGTTTGGGAGCTCATAGAGGACGAGCTCATCATGTCTGCGCCCATCGTGCCCAAGCACGATATTTGCCCTACTTTGGTGCCAATGTCAGCGGTCGATGATGCTTTTGAGGAGGCCCTGGATGCCAGACCCAACCCGTTTGCAGCATTGGCCCAATTGAAGAAAAAACCAAATTAAGGACTTGGATGGGGCTAAAACTTTGGGCTATAATCAGCGGCTTCGTGCCTTTGTAGGCGTGAGAGTCCATTCACTGTTTAACCCAAAGCTGCGTTGCGCTTTTTAGCGCTTGGGCTGAAAAGGGCGATTATCCCGATCGCCCCGATCTTCAACAACGCTGCTTTCAACGCATCCAAGGAGCCATCATGGCTGTTCAACAAAATAAAAAGTCACCTTCTAAGCGTGGCATGCATCGTTCACACAATGCACTGAATGTGCCTGGTATCGCTGTCGAGCCAACCACTGGCGAAACGCACTTGCGTCACCACATTAGCCCCAACGGTTTCTACCGTGGCCGTCAAGTTCTGAAGAACAAATCAGAAGCCTAATTGACGCTTGAAATACTGGCCCGATGCTACTTTTTACGTAGCCTCGGGCCTTTGTATTTTTGGTGATTGAAACCATGTCCTCCAAAGAATTTTTCACCCTTGCTGTCGATTGCATGGGGGGTGATCACGGGCCAAGCGTTACTCTGCCCGCTTGCCGTCATTTTCTTGAAACGCATCCTGATGCCCGTTTGCGTTTGGTCGGAAGGGCTGAAGATTTGGCTTCTTTTCGCCATGAGCGGGCGGAGGTGGTTGTGGCCACTGAAGTGGTTGGGATGGATGACCCTGTGGAAGTGGCCTTGCGCAAGAAAAAAGATTCTTCCATGCGCATTGCCATTGAGTTGGTGAAGTCTGGCGAAGCCGATGCTGCCGTTTCTGCCGGCAACACCGGTGCATTGATGGCCATCGCCCGGTACGTCCTCAAAACCATGGATGGCATTGATCGCCCAGCCATTGCGGGCCAAATGCCCAATTTCAAAGGTGGCGGCACCACCATGCTCGACTTGGGTGCCAATGTCGATTGCTCACCAGAGCATCTTTTGCAGTTTGCCGTCATGGGTTCCGCCTTGGTTTCTGTGTTGCAAGACAATGAAAGCCCCAGTGTGGGCTTGCTGAATATTGGCGAGGAAGCTATTAAAGGTAATGAAATCATCAAAAAAACAGGCGAATTGCTACGATCTGCTGCTAACTCCGGCGATTTAAACTTTTACGGCAATGTCGAAGGAAATGATATTTTCAAGGGAACGGTCGATATTGTGGTGTGCGATGGTTTTGTAGGTAATGTTGCTTTGAAGGCCAGCGAAGGCTTGGCAACCATGATGGGTGGATTCTTGAAATCTGAGTTTTCTCGCAGTATCTTCACTAAAATTGCCGCTATCTTTGCCTATCCTGTTCTAAGTTCGTTTAAAAATAGAGTTGATCACCGTCGCTACAACGGTGCTGCTTTGTTGGGTTTGCGCGGCCTAGTATTTAAAAGTCATGGCTCTGCCGATGAGCTGGCGTTTGGTACGGCCCTGAACCGAGCGTATGATGCGGCCAGACACCAACTGCTTAGCCGTGTTGCTGCTCGAATTGCCCATGCTGCCCCTTTGTTGAATGCACAAACGGGAGCCCCAGACAATTCAGCCAACTTGGCCGCTATCGAATGACCATTTATTCTCGTATTTCTGGCACGGGCAGCTACTTGCCCCCAAGAAGACTGACCAACGCAGACCTGGTTGCTGAACTGGCCGTTCAGGGCATTGAGAGCTCTGATGAATGGATTGTTGAAAGAACAGGTATTCGAGCCCGTCATTTTGTAGAAGCTGGTGTTGGCAGCAGTGACTTGGGTGCTGAAGCCGCCACGCGCGCCATTAAAGCCGCTGGTTGCCAAGCTTCAGACATCGATTTGATCATTGTGGCCACCTCAACGCCAGACATGGTGTTTCCATCCACTGCCGCTTTGCTACAGAACAAGCTTGGCATTGTGGGTTGTCCTGTATTTGATGTGCAAGCTGTTTGCAGTGGCTTTATTTATGCCATGACTGTGGCTGATGCCATGATCAAAACAGGCACGGCCAAGCGAGCCTTGGTCATCGGCGCCGAAGTTTTCAGCCGCATACTCGATTTCAAAGACCGCACCACTTGCGTTTTGTTTGGTGATGGCGCTGGCGCCGTGGTTCTGGAGGCCTCCAGCACCCCTGGTATTTTGGCCACCGATATTCACGCCGATGGCAAATATGCAGACATTCTTTGCGTGCCAGGTCATGTTTCAGGCGGTGCTATTTTGGGCGATCCCGTGTTGAAAATGGATGGACAGGCAGTCTTTAAATTGGCAGTGGGCGTGCTTGAAGAGACAGCCCGCGCTTCCCTGAGTAAAGCTGGTTTGAATGACACGGACATTGATTGGCTCATCCCTCACCAAGCCAACATTCGCATCATGCAGAGCACTGCGCGCAAACTCAAAATGCCGATGGAAAAAGTCATTGTGACTGTAGACCAGCATGGCAACACCTCGGCCGCATCGATCCCATTGGCACTTGATCATGGCATTCGCACAGGTCAAATTCACAAAGGCCAGACCTTGATGCTTGAAGGCGTTGGCGGCGGCTTCACCTGGGGCTCGGTCCTTTTAAAATATTGAAAATTTGCAACTGAAACCATGACTGCAATTGCCATCGTTTTCCCAGGACAAGGTTCCCAATCTGTGGGTATGTTGGACGCTTGGGGTGATCACCCTGCTGTGCTCGAAACCCTGAAAGAGGCGTCCGATGCCATGGGCGAAAACTTAACTGCCCTGATCCATGATGGGCCCAAAGAAGCTCTGGCCTTGACCACCAACACCCAACCCGTGATGTTGGTTGCAGCCATTGCCGCCTACCGCGCATGGTTGGCGGAGGGTGGTGCTCAGCCAGCCGCGGTAGCAGGGCATTCCTTGGGTGAGTATTCGGCTTTGGTTGCTTCGGGAGTTTTAAGTCTGGCGCAGGCCGCACCCTTGGTTAGATTCCGTGCTGCTGCCATGCAAGATGCGGTGGCTGTAGGCGCTGGGGCAATGGCTGCTGTTTTGGGCATGGAAGCGGCCAAAGTCATTGAAGGCTGCGCACAAGCACAAGCTACTTTCCCTTCAGACAGCGGTGAAGTCGTTGAGGCGGTGAACTTCAATGATCCGAGTCAAACCGTCATTGCAGGCAGCAAGGCGGCTGTCGAGAAGGCCTGCGAAGTGCTCAAAGCCATGGGGGCAAAGCGTGCCTTGAACTTGCCTGTGTCCGCGCCTTTCCATTCCAGCTTGATGAAGCCTGCCGCAGAAAAATTGAGAGAAAAACTGGCCAACACCCCTTTTGCAACACCGCTCATACCGGTCGTCAACAACATTGACGTGGCGGTCGAAACCAATGTTGATCGCATTCGCGATGCGCTTTATCGACAGGCCTTTGGTCCCGTGCGCTGGGTGGAGTGTGTCCAGGCCATCAAGTCGCGTGGTATCAACACTTTGGTCGAGTGCGGGCCTGGCAAAGTATTGGCAGGTATGGTGAAGCGAATTGATGCAGACATGACGGGATTGCCTCTGTTCGATCCTGCCTCATTGGCCGAAGTGAAAGGAGCTCTCGCATGAGCGACTCAAACACAGAAAACAAAGGGCAAGTGGCATTGGTCACGGGCGCCTCTAGGGGCATAGGCGCAGCCATTGCTTTGGAAATGGCCAAACAAGGCTTTCAAGTCATTGGGACAGCCACCACAGACGAAGGTGCAGCGCGCATTTCGGCTGCTTTGTCGGCTTATCCAGGCTGCAAAGGTGCCAATTTGAACGTCAATGACGCTGCAGCAAGTGAGGCGCTGATTGATCAAATTGTGAAGTCACAAGGCGGCCTTCACGTGCTGGTCAACAATGCAGGCATTACGCGCGATACCTTGGCCATGCGCATGAAAGATGACGATTGGGATGCCGTTTTGGATACCAATTTAAAGGCTGTTTTTCGCATGAGCCGCGCGGCCATTCGTCCCATGATGAAGCAGCGATTTGGCCGAATCATCAACATTACCAGCGTGGTGGGGGCCTCTGGCAACCCAGGACAGGCCAATTACGCAGCTGCCAAGGCTGGCGTGGCCGGCATGACCCGGGCTTTGGCTCGCGAGTTGGGAAGTCGAAATATCACCGTCAATTGCGTTGCGCCCGGCTTTATTGCCACGGACATGACCGCCGCATTGCCAGAAGCACAACACCAAGCCCTGATGGCCCAAATTCCATTGGGTAAACTAGGCTTACCGGAGGATATTGCCCATGCAGTGTCCTATTTGGCCAGCCCAGGGGCTGGTTACGTCACGGGTCAGGAATTGCATGTCAATGGCGGCATGCACATGTCCTGATAAAATCTCATTTTTTACAACCCTCAGAGGGCATCCATGAGCGATATCGAAGCACGTGTCAAAAAAATCATTGCTGAACAACTCGGCGTTGAAGAGTCACAAGTTACACCAGAGAAAGCATTCGTTGCTGACTTGGGTGCCGACTCTCTAGACACCGTAGAACTGGTGATGGCACTAGAAGACGAATTTGGCATTGAAATTCCAGACGAAGACGCTGAGAAGATCACCACGGTCAAAGCGGCCATTGACTACGCCCAAAGCAAAAAGGCTTGATCTGAGATGACCCGTCGCCGCGTTGTTGTTACGGGCCTGGGATGTATCAGCCCCGTTGGAAACACGGTGGCGGAGGCATGGGCTCATCTCTTGGCGGGCCAATCTGGTATTGGCCTGATCTCCAAATTTGACACTTCAGCCTTCTCTTGCAGAATTGCTGGAGAGGTCAAAGACTTCAATTTAGAGAAGTACATTGGTGCCAAAGAAGCCCGCACCATGGATACTTTCATCCACTACGGCATTGCGGCAGCTGTGCAAGCTGTCGAGGATGCAGGCTTGCCAGTTGGCGAAGCCTTGGACGAAGAGCTTGCCACGCGCATAGCCTGTGTCATTGGCTCAGGCATTGGTGGTTTGCCCATGATTGAGCAAACGCATGTCGAGTACACAGCGCGTGGCCCTCGCAGAATTTCTCCGTTCTTTGTGCCAGCGTCCATCATCAACATGATCGCAGGTCATGTGTCGATGCGCTTTGGATTCAAAGGACCAAATTTGGCTGTTGTCACGGCATGCACTACAGGGCTCCACTGCATTGGCGAAGCCAGTCGCATGATTGAGTATGGTGACGCAGACGTGGTGGTGGCGGGTGGCTCCGAAGCCACTATTTCCCCTTTGGGTTTGGGCGGCTTCGCAGCCATGCGCGCTTTGTCCACCCGCAACGACGATCCCGCCGCAGCTTCAAGGCCCTGGGACAAAGACCGCGATGGCTTTGTGTTGGGTGAAGGTGCGGGTGTCATGGTGGTTGAAGAATACGAACATGCCAAAGCGCGTGGCGCCAAAATCTACGCAGAAGTTTGTGGCTATGGCATGAGTGCAGATGCAGGCCACATGACAGCGCCCAGCATGGATGGACCTCGGCGTGCTATGGTTTCGGCCATGCGCAATGCCGGAATCAATTCAGATCAAGTAGGTTATTTGAATGCCCACGGAACATCCACCCCTTTGGGTGATGTGAATGAAACCAACGCCATCAAAGCAGCCTTGGGTGATCACGCCAAGAAAACACTGATCAGTTCTACCAAATCCATGACCGGCCACTTGTTGGGTGGTGCTGGTGGCATTGAGAGTGTGTTCACAGTGTTGGCGCTGCACCATCAAAAAGTGCCGCCTACCATCAACTTAGACAACCAAGATCCCGAATGCGATTTGGACTATTGCGCCAATACTGCGCGCGATGTCAAGATTGAATACGCATTGAAAAATAACTTTGGTTTCGGTGGCACCAACGGCAGTTTGGTTTTCCGTCGGGTTTAATTCTTTTGAATCAAGGCGCCCCATCGGTCGATTACCCGGTGGGGCGTTTTTTTTGGAGCGCTTGGCTGGCGCTAGGGTTTTCATTTCTGAGTGCGCTGGCACTGGCACTGAATTATTGGCTCGGTTGGATTGAGGGTTGGCGCTTTGCATGGCTGTGCGGCGTTTGGTTTCTACTCACCTTGTATTCTGCTTTTTCTTTCAAACACCTTTCCCCAAAGGCTTGGCTGTGCTGGACTGGGCAGGCTTGGGAAGTTCAGTTTTTGTTCGCTGCGCCGTCACAAGTTGCACACGCCATCAGCGTCCATTTGGATTTTCAAAATTACTTCTTGGTATCCTTAAGCAATCCCAATTCGGCTCGTCAGTGGTTTTGGGTTTCGAGGAAAGCATTCCCCGAGCGTTGGCATGGATTTCGTTGCGCTGTATATTCGCGTTCGGAATGAGTTTCTTTCTAGAGAATCAAGTGGAGTTTTTTGGGTCATGAACAATATGAGTTTTAAATTGCCGCGTTTTTTCTTTCCTTTGACGGTGTCTTTGGGACTTTCAATGGCAACGCTTTTGATGTTCGCCCCCGTCAATGTGCAGGCACAGCAAGCCATGGTGAGAGGTTTGCCCGACTTCACGGAGTTGGTCGAGCAGGTTGGACCTTCTGTGGTCAATATTCGCACTTTGGAGAAAGTTCGCAGCCCTTCTGCTGCTGGTGGCGGCATGGACGAAGAGACCCAAGAATTGTTTCGTCGATTCTTTGGCATTCCCATGCCAAATACCCCCAATAATCCCAACGCACCCAGACAAGCGCCTAGGCAGGGCAGAACTCCCTCACCAGAAGAGTCGCAACCTAGAGGTGTTGGCTCTGGTTTTATTCTCACGTCCGACGGTTTCATCATGACCAATGCGCACGTGGTGGACGGTGCTGATGAAGTGTTGGTCACACTCACGGACAAGCGCGAATTCAAAGCCAGAATCATTGGTGCTGACAAACGTTCAGATGTCGCTGTGGTCAAAATTCAAGCGACAGGGCTTCCCGCTGTGAAGGTGGGCGATGTCTCTCGCTTGAAAGTTGGCGAGTGGGTCATGGCCATCGGTTCGCCATTCGGCTTAGACAACTCTGTCACGGCTGGTATCGTCAGCGCCAAGCAGCGTGACACTGGCGATTATTTGCCTTTTATTCAAACTGATGTTGCCATCAACCCTGGCAATTCAGGGGGGCCGCTGATCAACATGCGGGGTGAGGTGGTGGGCATTAACAGCCAAATTTACTCCCGCTCTGGTGGTTTTATGGGAATCTCTTTTTCAATCCCCATGGACGAAGCCATGCGTGTCAGCGATCAATTGCGAACCAGTGGCAGGGTTACACGAGGTCGAATTGGGGTTCAAATTGAACCGGTCACCAAGGAAATAGCAGAGTCAATTGGTTTGGGCAGAGCCCAAGGCGCACTCATTAATCGAATTGAGCCTGGTGCACCCGCCGATAAAGCGGGCTTGGAGCCTGGTGATGTCATCATCAAGATCGATGGAAAGTCCATTGAAAAGTCGTCTGATTTGCCTCGCTTGGTGGGCAATACCAAACCGGGAACCAAAAGCAATTTGACGGTGTTTAGACGCGGTACCACCAAAGAGATCGGCATTGTCATTGCAGAGCTAGAACCAGAGAGAGTGGCCAAGCGTGCCGCGGAGCCAGAAGAAAAGCCAAAGAGTGGTCAATCAGTTCAGGGCTTAGGTCTTGTGGTGGCCGATCTCACCGATGCACAAAAAACAGAATTGAAACTCAAAGGTGGCGTGCGAGTGGAGAGTTTGGTCGAGCCTGCTTTGAGGTCAGGCCTGCGTGAAGGTGATGTGATCTTGGCCGTTGGCAACATCGAAGTCAGCCAAGTCAAAGACTTCACCCTTGCCGTAGGCAAATTGGACAAATCAAAACCCATCAGTGTGCTTTTTAGGCGGGGAGAACTGACGCGCTACACATTGATCAGACCCAATTCTTGATCTGTGGCTTGTCAAGAGTCCCTACCGCACTACAGGGTTTTCCATGCGTGAAAAATATTTTTTACGTGTGTGCCCACTAACTTTTTATTCATGTGAATATCAAAAATGGTTAAAATCTGAACACTTGAACCAATATTCAAGGCAAAAAATGCAGGGGTGGGTTCACAATGTGGGATGTCCCATGTCAGTCCACCGTTGATCCACAGAACACCCACAAGTTATTCATCTTAAGTCAATCTTAAGTGTGTATAAGTTGTTGATAAGTTTTCTGTTGCGAGCTTGCAACGACCTGCAAAGTGCTGTTTCGGGGGTGTACGTGTTGGGCTTTATGCCTACAATGAAGTCCCAACTATCGCAGTTGCCATTGATTGTTGGTTCAGGGCGCGTCCTCATTCGACGCGCCCTTTTTTCTTGTCTCGTC
>JAJTGB010000082.1 GCA_021298995.1 Comamonadaceae bacterium
GGCACTGTGGTCAGCACGCGGCCCACTGTGCCATGCACAGATTTCTCGTAATAGCTAATGGCGTGTCGAATGAGTTCGGCCATGCCAAATGTGAGTACTGCAAAATAGGTGCCGCGCAAATGCAAAACGGCCAATCCCATGACGACAGCCACAGCAGCTGCAATGGCCGAGCCCAAGGCAATGGCGCTGGCCCATTCCATGCTGTCTAAATTCATGGCGGTGGTGTAAGCACCCAAGCCAAAAAATGCCGAAGTGGCCAAAGACAAATAGCGCGAGCTGCCGCAAAAGAAGCCCCAGCTGGTAGACAAAGCCACATACATCAAACAGGTGAGTGCCATGGAGAGGGCAAACTCACTGCCGTAACTGGGCAGTGCCAAGGCCCATCCGGTGAGTCCGAAGAGAACCAGAACATCTCGCCAAAGGTTTGTGTTGGAATTCATTTGCTAAACAAACCTTTAGGACGAAACAAAAGCACGCCAATGAAAACGACATAGGACAAAAGTGCTTTAAGCGAAGGGTTGGTAAAGTGCATGCCAAAAGCTTCAATCACACCCAGCATCAAGCCACCCGCAAGCGCGCCGCCCATGCTGCCAAAGCCGCCCAGGGTAATCACAATCAAAGCCGTGACGGTGTAGGGTTCGCCCATGGATGGAGAAATGGTGTAGGCCATGGACAACAAACAACCGGCCAAGCCAGAAAGGCCCAAGCCAATGCCAAACATGAGTGGGTGCAAAGTGCGGGTGTTGATGCCCACAAGTTGGGCGCCCACTTGAGACTGCATGAGCGCACGCACGCCTTTACCAAGCAAAGTCTTTCTAAGTAAAACCATCAAGCCCAAGCTGAAAACCAAGGCCATGGCAAACACCAGCAATTTGTTGCCTGCAAATTGGGCGCCGCCCATGGCAACTGGGTCTGCCATGAAGTCGTAGCCCCGCAGTTCGCCGCCCCAAATAGAGGACACCAAGTTTTGAATGAGGAACATCAAGCCAAAGGCCACCATCAAGCCTCGCGCCTCGAAGATGTCGATGTTGGGGGAGGTGGCCGTTAGGCGCCTAAAGCATAGCCAATGAATGACCAGGCCCAAGCCCATGAGCACCACAAACGAGATGGGAATCATCAGGAGTGGCGAAATTCCGAAGCTGGTTTGCACCATCCAGGTGAGGTAGGCACCCAGCATCAAGAATTCGCCATGCGCAATATTCAGAATGCGCATCAGGCCGTATTGCAAATTCAGCCCTAGCGCAACCAACGCATAAATGCCGCCTGTGATGAGCCCGCTGACAATCAGCTCAAGCCAAGCGGTAGCAGACACAAATCATTTCCAAGCAGGTTTGTTGGGGTTGAGTTTGGCGGTTGCAAGCTTGGTGGGCCATACCACTTCAAACTCACCGTTTTGCCATTGGCTCACGGTGCCGGGTGTGGCAATGTTTTCGCTGCCAGAGAACTTCACATCGCCAATGATGGTTTTGTGATTGGTGTTGGCAATGTAGTCCCGCAAAGCTTTGCGGTCTAAGCCGACTTGCTTCACGCCTGCTGTCAAAATTTCCAGGCCTGCCCATGTGTGGCCGCTGGCCCAGCGATCGGGTTCTTTGCCAGGAAACTTTTTGACGTGCGCATCAAAGTAAGCTTTGGCACCAGGACTGGTTTTGGCATTCCACGAGCCCATGCCCAACACGCCTTCTGCGCCGGCGGGGGTCATGACATTGCGATACAGCTGGAAGGCGGTGCCCACAGACGCGTAGAAGAACTTGGGATTGAAGCCCACTTCTTTGGCTTGTCGGCTGGCCAAAATGGTATCGGGTGGATAGGTGAAGCCTACAAATGCATCGGGGTTCTTGTCCTTGATGGCGCGCAACACGGGCGACAAATCTTTCACGCCGCTGGGGTAGCTTTTCTCTTCAATCAACTGAATGCCGCTGCCTTGTAAAGCCACTTTCAATGCCGCATAGTTTTCAAGACCGAACAGATCGTCGACATAAATAACAGCCAATGTTTTCACGCCATTGGCCTTGAACATGTCGACCAAAGCGGTGGTCATGGGCTGGGGTTGTTGCAGCAACAAGAAGAAGTAGGGGAGCTTCATCTCGATCAATTTTCTGCTGAGCGCAGTGGGCGCCAAAAATGGATAGCCAAAGCGGTTGGCCAAGGGGGCTACCGCAAAGTTGGCATTGCTGCCCCAGGGTGGCAAAACCAAGTCGACCTTGTCGGAGCCCATGAGTTTTTCGTAGGTGCGAACACAGGTTTCAACATCGCTGCGGTCGTCGGAGCTGATGAGCTCGATGGGGCGCTTCACGCCCTTCACATCCAGGCCGCCTGCGGCATTGACTTGCTCTGCCCACAAGAGGTAGTTGGGCTCTTGACTCACTTGCGCGCCGCCAGTCCATGGGCCGGTGCGGGCCATGGCATAGCCAATGCGAACAGGTTTGGGTTGGGCGTGGATGGCGGGTGCCAGGCTGGCAACGCCAAGGGCTGCAGCGCCTTGAAGAATTTGGCGACGTGAGGTCATAAGGGGTCTCCTTTGATATTTTTAGACAGCTATGCTACCAAGAGAATCAAATCTTTGCACCGGTCGGTTTTCTAAAGACCCAAGGCGGGGTGGGCGACTTTTCTTTCCAAAGGCCTATAGATTGGGCTTGAGCCGTCAATTCGGCTTGTGCATAGCTTTCTTGGTCCGTTTTGGATTGCTCGTTGGCAAATTGCTTGTAGTGCCAGGCCATGCCGCGCTTCACTTGTTCTAGGCAGACATCGACGCTGTTGAGAAGCACCTTGCCAACAACTCGGCCATATTTGTCTTTCTTTTGATAATCGACCAAGACCTGTTTGCCATGCACCATCTCGTGCAAAGACTGCTTTGACTTGTTGCCAAAGGGCTGGGCTTTTTCGGGGGCGTCAATGCCTTGCAGTCTTATTTTGTGTTGGGTATTTTGTGCGTCAAGCACCGTAATGGTGTCGCCGTCGGCCACACCCACCACTTTGCCTTGCACAGTGGCAGCGCTTATTTGAAAACAGCACGCCATCAAGGCGATAGAAACAAAAAACTGGGTGTTCAAAATAACTTTGCATCTGCTTGGGCGGTGATGCCACTGACAAAAGGTCTGTAAATTGACCGCCTTCAATGGATCTGATCATATCGAGCATGGCTCCCTTTGGCCAGATGCAATTGAGTTTTTGAAACTCAGTGCTTGGGCTCAACTGATGATGTAAGGCACAGGGACGCAAGTGATGCTGAGATTGACCATGGCACCAGTACCACTGCCATTGAGAACGGTGCAAATTTGGCTTGTTGGCTGAGTGAGAACTGTGACTGAATAGCTTTCGTTGTTTGCAACGGGTGCGGCAAAGCTAAAGTTGCCATTGACCGACACGAGGGTGGTATTGCTTTGGTTGTTCTGCAAAACAAGCTCGTTGCCCAGGTTGAGGCCTATGACTGTGCCAGCCACTGTGCTGTCTTGGTCAAGCATTGAATTTGAATTGTCAGCACAAGCTGTCAAGAATGTGAGCAACGCAAAGGCGACGGAAATTTTGAAGGCGTTCATTGTGATCTTTCAAGGGGACTGACAAGTTGTTGAGGCAAGATTCGATGCTATCCACGCATGCTCTTAAGGTGCTTGCTTTTACTTTCAGGTCAATCGCTCTTAGAAACCAATAGAATCTCTGCCATTCCTCTAAGGGCCTTGAGCTTGGACAATGAACCATTCATCTACTAACAATTCCACCAATCCTTGGAGTTTTCTCCCGTTTGCGCTCACCATCTTCACCAGCGCATTTTTGTTGTTTCAAGTTCAACCGCTCATTAGCAAGCAAATATTGCCTTGGTTTGGCGGCAGCCCTGCGGTCTGGACAACGGCCATGTTGTTTTTCCAGTCCTTGCTGTGTTTGGGCTATTTCTACGCGCACGCCTTGGCCAGTTTGTCGTCTCGCAAAACGCAGGCGCGCATTCACGTTGTGGTGTTGATCCTGGCGGCGCTGTTGGCGTCTAGAGTGTTGCCTGGGGTCGATCTGCGGCCCGAATCGCCCGATTCACCGGTGCTTCAGGTCTTGCAAATTTTGGGGCTCAGTGTGGGTTTGCCTTACTTTTGTTTGGCCACCACAGGCCCCTTGGTGCAGCATTGGTTTACCAACACGGCGCACGCCCAATCGGTTTTTCGTTTGTATGCTTTGTCCAATGTGGGTTCGTTTTTGGCGCTGCTGTCATTTCCCTATGTGCTTGAGCCGTGGCTAGAACAGCAGCAAATGGGCCAGTTGTGGACCATCGGTTTTTGGGTCTTTGCTTTACTGTGTTTGCCTGTGGCTTTGGGCGCTTGGCAAAACAAGCCAGACACTGCCAATGCGGCTGTCGATCTTGGCCCCAAAACCAAGCTGCCCATGGCGCAGCGTTTGTCGTGGATTGCGCTGCCTGCGTTGGCGTCTTTGGTGTTCATTGCCGCCACCGATCAAATCAGCCACGACGTAGCACCCGAGCCTAGGCTTTGGATTTCAACGCTTGGTTTGTACTTGGTCACCTTCATTCTCACCTTCGATCACCCGCGTTGGTACCGCCCCCGCTTGTTTGGCGCGCTTACCTTGGTGTTGCTGTTGGTCACTGCGGGCATGAGTGACATTCCGCGCTGGCTGGGTTTTGAATGGGACTACGGTGTCAATGATGTGCGGTGGTCTCACTATGCCTTGTTGTTTGTGGTGTGCATGCTGTGCCACGGCGAGTTGTACCGTCGCCGGCCAACGGACACTCGCTGGCTCACAGAGTTTTATCTTTGCATGTCGATAGGCGGCGCATTTGGTGGCTTGTTTGTCACGCTGGTGGCCACCCAATATTTTGACGATTACCACGAGTGGTTGATGGCGCTGGTGCTTGTTGCTTTGTTGGCCAGCCATGTTTTGTTTCGCTCTTCTTTGCCACTTGCCGGTTTGGGTGGACGCACCATGCGTATTGGCGGCCTGGCCACAGCCACGGGCATGGTGGCTTTGCTGGTGGTCATGCAAAACCCTTGGTCTTGGCGAGAAATTGACAGGGAAGATCGCACTGAAATTTTGTTAGACCAAGAACGAAATTTTTATGGCACGGTGTCTGTCAAGGAGCGGCGCTTCAAGGCTGAGCCAGAAATGAACGACAGGGTGTTCTTCAGTGGCAACGTGACCCACGGCCAGCAGTTTTTGTCCGACAAACTTCGCCATGTGCCCACCACCTACTACGCCCGTGACAGCGGCATTGGCGACACGCTGCTGTGGGCCATGCAGCAGAAACCTAACTTGTCTGTTGCTTTGATTGGACTGGGCGCCGGCACCTTGGCCAATTATGCGCGTGAGGCCGATGCCTATGATTTTTATGAAATCAATCCAGCTGCCGTGCGATTTGCGCAAGAGTGGTTTGACAATTTGAAATCGTGCAAAGCCAAAGAACAAAACACTTTGTTGGGCGATGCCCGACTTCGCATGGCGCAATTGCCCAAGGACAAGCTTTATGACGTCATTGTGCTAGATGCCTTCACAGGCGGCTCGGTGCCCATTCATTTGCTTACGCGTGAGGCATTTCAAATTTACGCCAGTCACCTCAAGCCCGATGGCTACATTGCCATCAACATCACCAATGCGTATTTGAATTTGTACCCCATTGTGAAGGCGCAGTCGGAGGTGTTGAGCATGACGTACCGCCACAAATTTCAAGCAGCGGATGACGTGCGAAACATTCGCCGCAATTTGCACTTCGTGATGACCAACGACCAGGCCTACCTCAAAGCCCACCCCTCAATTAGCCGCGAAGTTCTAGACGAAGCAGGCCGCATGATTGGCACCGACCCCCAAGACCAACCCGGCCTGCGCCTCTGGACCGACCAGTTCAGCAGCATTGCCCCTATTGTGAAATAGATTTAACTCAATTGCGTCACGGCCTCTAAGCGCTTCAGGGGATCAAGCTCGCCCAACAGCTTCAGCTTGATGGCCGCGCTGAGGGGCATGGCTTCGGCGTAGCGGTTGGCCACCCAGCCGCACTGATCCAATTGGTAGGGCGGGAAGATGGGCAGCCTGTTTATCACGCCTTGCTGCTGCGCTTTTGCAATCACTTTGCCAAGCCGGTCGGCAAAGCTTTGCATGGCCGCAGGCACTTCAACTTCCTCATCTTGCGCCAAGTAGCTCACAGTGCCTTGCCACACACCAAAGGGGCCTGCTTGGACATCGTGCAATTGAAATCTCAAACCACCTTGGCACACAATGCGGAAAAAATTGGGCTGCACTTGTTCCAATTCTCTGATGTGCGCCAAGCAACCCAATGAATGGAGTGCAGGCACTTCGCCAGGCACTTGAACTTCGCTGCCTTGTTGAATCCAAGCGATGCCAAAAGGCAGCTGCTGTTGGTGGCAACGCTTGATCAGGTCGAGGTAGCGCACTTCAAAAATTTGAAGCGGCAACATCCCGTCGGGAAACACACCCTGAGAAAGGGGGAAAAGAGGGATGGAAGTTTGCACTGTCAATTCATTTTGATGTTGGCTTGTTTGATAAGTCTGCCAAAGCGCTCAAATTCTTGGCGGTTGAATCGGCTGAATTCATCGGGGCTGATGTTGCCTGGCTCACCGCCAAGGCCTTTGAGTCTGGCTTGCACGTCGGGCAGTTTGATGATGCGAGCCAGTTCGGTTTGCAGTTTGGCCACCACATCGGGGGGAGTGCCTGCGGTTACAAAAACGCCATACCAAGTGCTCATCTCAAATCCTGATACGCCGGCTTCGGCCAGGGTGGGTACGTTGGGCAACTCGGCTGAGCGTTGTGGCGTGGTGACCGCCAATGGCTTGAACTTGCCAGCTTTGATTTGACCCATGGCAGAGGAGGTGGTGTCAAACATGATTTGCACATTGCCTGCAATGATGTCCAGGTGAGCTTGCGCGCTGCCTTTGTAGGGCACGTGCACGCTTTTGACGCCTGCGGCAATGTCAAAACCTTCGCCTGCAATGTGCTGCGTGCTGCCCACACCAGAAGACGCGTATTTGAAATCTTCTGGCTTGGCTTTCATGAGTGCCACCAACTCTTTGACGTTGTTGGCAGGCACGTTGCTGCCCACCACCAGCACATTGGGCACGGTAACCACCAAGCCGATGGGCGTTAAATCTTTGATGGGATCGAAAGCCAATTTGATCAAGTGCGGTGCAATGGCTTGGCCAGTGTTGGTGGCCACCAGCAGGGTGTGGCCATCGGGTGCAGCTTTGGCGGTCAGGTCGGCTGCAATGGTGTTGGACGCACCAGGCTTGTTTTCAACAATGAAGTTGCCTTTGAGTGACTCGGTCATTTTTTCGGCCAACATGCGCGCAATGATGTCGGTGCCACCGCCAGCACCCGCGCCCACCATGAGCTTGACGGGTTTGGTGGGGTAGGCCGTTTGGGCTTGGGCACTGACGGCCCATAAAACGGCAGAAGCTAAGACGGCTAGAACTTTTTTCATGGGGTCTCCTTGATAGTTTTAACGTTGAATTTGTTTAAGCGCTTTGTTGTTGGTGGTGTTGCCCCATGCGGCAGGCCAAATCGAAGGCGTTCAACATGGCTTGGGGATTGGCCACTTTTTGGCCTGCAATGTCGTAGGCGGTGCCATGCGCAGGCGTGGTCACAGGGATGGGCAAGCCACCATGCACCGTCACACCTTTTTCAAAGCCCATGAGCTTCATGGCAATTTGACCTTGGTCGTGGTACATGGTGACCACGCCGTCGTAGCCACCTTCTTTTCGAATGGCGCGCACAAAGGCAGTGTCGGCAGGGAAGGGGCCATCGGCAGGGATGCCTGCCTTTTGCGCCATTTGGACGCCAGGCGCAATGATTTTGATTTCCTCATCGCCATAATTGCCGTTGTCGCCGTTGTGGGGGTTGAGGCCGCAAACTGCTAGCCTGGGCTGGGACTTGCCAGAGGCCTTCAGGGCCTTGGCAATCATTTCAATAGACTCAAACACTTTTTGACTGCTCAGCAACTGACTCACTTCTTTCAGTGCCACATGGGATGTGACGCGCGAAGTCCAGAGGTCTTGCAGAACATTGAGTTCGCCGCACACCCCTTTGTAATTCAGAAATTCTGCAAACCAGCGCAACTCGTCTTCTTGGTGCATGCCGCCCAAGCGCAAAGCGCTTTTGTTCAGCGGTGCAAAACAAAATGCATGGGCTTTGCCATCGCGAACCAGAGAGACACCTTCGGCCAATGCGGCAATCATGTAGGCACCGTTTTTGGCGTCATAGGTGGCTCTGGGAAAGGCAGGTGCATTGAAGCCAGACCATTCGTGCCAGCTCACATTGGGGGCTGTTTGCACACTGTCTTTTTGCCCAATCAGAATAATTTTGGCAGCTTGCTGCGCAGTGCTGTGGTTCAACAGCTTTTGCACCAGCTCGGGGCCGATGCCGGCGGGATCACCTGTAAAAAGCGCAATGGTGGGTTGGGTCATGGGCGTCTTTGAAATGGGTTTGTCATCTGTGATTGCGAATGCAGTATAGTGAAACTCACCAAATTGACGACATTGGTTGATACCCTCAGATTTGCAAAATGATCAGCCATGGCCAGCAATCAAATTTGGCATTGCATTCGCTTTGCATGGGCTTCGCATGTTGTAAAGTAAACCCTTCTTTATGACACAACATTTAAGCGACACCGCACGCAACCGTCAAATAGGCATTGCCCTTGTCACGGGTATGACCCTCATGTTTGCGGTGCTAGATACCAGCGCCAAGTGGCTTCATGCCCTCAATGGGGTCTGATTTGTTCAAGATTCAGAACCCACGATTGCAATTGCTGCGGGGTGTGATGCTCGCCCTCATGACGGGACTCAACTTTTTTGCTTTGCAATTTTTGCAGCTGGCTGAAACAGCTGCGGTTCAGTTTTCGGTGCCCATCCTCATTGCACTTATTTCTGCGGGGTTCTTGGGCGAAAAACTCGACACCAAGCGCTGGGTTGCCATCTGCGTTGGTTTTGTCGGTGTGCTCATCATTATTCGACCCGGGAGTCACAGTTTTCATCCCGCAATTTTTCTCAGCATTGGCAATGCGTTTTTGTATGCCGCTTTCAATTTGATGACGCGCAAATTGGCAAGCAGCGATCATCCTATCTCGACGCAGCTGGCGTCAGCAGCGGTACCTACTATTTTGTTAATGCCTTTTGCTTTGTGGCAATGGCAAGCCCCCGACGGTTGGGTGGTTTGGGCGGTCATTGTTTTAACCGGATTGACCGGGGGCCTGGGGCATGCTGCTTCAGCCCTTGCACATCGATACGCCACTGCGGCGGTGCTAGGTCCTTTTTTGTACCAGCAAATTATTTACATGAGCGTGGGGGGATGGCTCATGTTTGGTCAAATTCCGGACCTTGCTGTGGTGGTGGGTGCCAGCGTGGTGGTTCTGAGTGGCTTGTACTTGCTTTGGCGCGAGCTCACTTAATTGACTGATTTGAACTCTTCAATTTCAATCATGATTTCGTTGCGGCGAAACATGGGCAAAGTCCAAGGCGGGTCATAGCGAGAAAGCTGAGGGCTGCTCAATGGCTTCATTTTCTTTTCTTGAACCCATGCCACCAGCTCATCTGTTTTGGCTTGCACTTGCGTCTTTGTGTTGAACCCTGTGTAGTTGTAAACCGCAAAATACTTGCCTGGAATTTCTCTCAATTTGACATCGGCATTCTTGGGTTGTGGAATGTTGGCCATGGTGTACTTAGAGGGCATGACAAAATGAACGCGCCATTTGTTGCTGCCGGCCAGGTTGCTGTCTGCCGTGTTGTTGGCTGCGCCCATGGTGACGGGTGCCGTCATTGCAATTTTTTCTGATTGCGGCTCTTGTGTAACGGGCGCTGTCATGGCTATTTTGGCGGAGCCGCCTGTTTGAGCCGACTGGTTGTTGCCAAAAATAAAGTCGGCAATTTTTCGGAAGCCCCTTGAAGAGGCCTCATCCATGTCGCCGTCCACCACGGTTTCTGCCACCAGCATGGGGGCGTACTGTCGAACTTCAAACGAGCCCGACTTGAGGACCAGCGTAAATCGGGGTTCTTCAATGGCCATGGCGGATTGATTCCAAAAGATGAAGAACAGGGCAAGGAGTAAACGATTTTTCATAACTGAACCTTAACACCACTGGGAAATTAATGTTGATCTGACCCCAATTTAATTTTTGATCTTAGTTAAATTCGGTAATGAGTTGGCCAGCAAGGGGGGTGTTTTCTCGCATGCCGTTTTGATCGGCTGTGAGTTGGCCGTTGACCCAGACGCCGTGCACGCCCAGGGCATCGGTGTGCAGGCGGGGGGCGCCCAAGGGCAAATCGAAGACGCGTTTTTTGGGGCCGCGCCCAACGGTTTGGGGGTCGAACAAGAGCAGGTCGGCGGCGTAGCCTTGGCGCAAAAGACCTCTGTTTTTCAGGCCCAAAATTTCGGCAGGTTGAGCCGTGAGTTGATGCACAGCTTGGGCCATGCTCATGGCGCCCACTTCTCTGGACCAGTAGCCCAGCAGATGCAAACCAAAACCTGCGTCGTTGAAAAATGTGAGGTGGGCGCCTGCGTCACTGAGCGAAACCAAGCTGTGCGGGTGATTGAGCAGCTTGGCCACAGCTTCGGTTTCGCTGTTGAGCAACATGGCGGTAAACACGGTGCGCAAATCTTCATCCAAGGCCAGGTCAAGTGCAAAGTCGAGGGGGTCTACACCTTTTTGCAAGGCCAAGCTGGCCACGCTTTGTTGTTCATATTTCTGGTTTTCGGGTTTGAAGGTTTCAACCACATGGACCTTTTCCCATTCGTTGTTGAACAATCGAAAGGACGCCGTTTGCAGCAACTCATGTTTGACCTTGGCCCTGAATTCAGTGCTGGCCAAACAAACTTTCAGGGCATCGTGTTGCAAACCCAATGCAGGTTTCCAGTTGATGAGCCCTTCGACCGGGTAAGCCGATGCAAATGTGAAGTCCATGCTCAAGGGGCAGCATGACACTTGGCCTTTGAGTTTGCGGCCGCGTTCGTTGGCTTCGCTAATGGCTTTCAAATCATTGAACACGCCATTGGGATTGGTTGAGTTGTGAAGCAGGGCGGCCACCATGACGGGGCGTTGGCTGGCCGCCGCCAAGGATTCTAAAAACGCCACCGGCATTTGGCCCCCTTTCGTCACCATGTACACGCCGCCCCCTTGACTGCTCATGGCCAGGGTGAGTTGCATCATTTCTTCGTCACTGGCCAAGCGAGAGGGCATGGGAAAACCGCCCTCGCCATTGTGTGCAGGGCTGGTGCTGGTGGCAAAGCCAATGGCGCCGGCGGCCATGGCGTCGCGAACCAAGGCTGCCATTTCCTCAATTTCAACGGACGTGGCCTCGCGCTTGTTGGCGTCCTCGCCCATGACCCAAGTGCGAACCGACGAATGGCCAATGTAAGCCGCAACATTGATGGCGCATTGCTTGCGTTTGAGCATGGCCAAATACTCGGGAAAGGTTTCAAAGTCCCAATCAATGCCATGTTGCAAAACTTGCAAGGACATGCCCTCCACCTGCGTCAAATTGCGCATGGTGAGTTCGCGATCTTTGGGGCGGCAAGGCGCAATGGTGAAACCGCAGTTGCCAATGACCGCCGTGGTCACGCCCAAAGCGGGGGAAGGGCGCACGTGCGAGTCCCAGGTAATTTGGGCGTCAAAGTGTGTGTGTGAATCAATGATGCCGGGCATGAGTGCCAAGCCCTTCGCATCGACGCAGTGCTTTGCGGTGTAAGCCAAATTTTTGCCTACGGCCAAAATGGTGCCTTGGTGAACTGCCACATCTTGCACTTCAGGCTCCGCGCCAGAGCCATCAAACACCAGGGCATTTTGAATAAGCGTGTCAATTTGAGTCATAGTTGAGGGTAACTCCCCGTAGTACAGGTTGAATTGAAAACTTTAGAATCTGTTGCGGTGCAGCATACTGTGGTCCATTGCTGCATTCAAATCAGATCCTTTTTCATCTTTCGAAGAGTCTAAATCATGGCCAGAAAACCTGCCCCTCCATCGGCTGATGCTGAATCTACTGCTTCTAAGCCGCAGCGGGTCATTAAAAAGTACCCCAACCGCAGGCTTTATGACACAGCCACCTCCAGCTATGTCACTTTGAGTGAAATCAAGCAATTGGTCATGCAGGGCGAAACCTTTGTGGTGCGCGATGCCAAATCGGGTGAAGACCTCACGCGCAGTCTGCTGCTTCAAATCATTTTGGAGGAGGAATCGTCTGGGGCGCCCATGTTCACCGAGGCGGTTTTGGCCAACATCATTCGTTTTTATGGCCATGCCATGCAGGGCCACATGGGGGCTTATTTAGAGAGCAATCTGCAGTCGCTCATGCTCATGCAGTCGAAAATGGGGCACCAGTCGCAAAACATCATGAGCCAGATGCAAGAGCAGATGCAAAAGCAAACCGCCCAATTTCTCAGCGCCTTTGGCCTCAAGCCCTAAATTTGACCCCAGACGCCATGGGTTCAAGGGCATGGCTCAGGCTGATCAAAATCCTGCTGGCCAAAATACTGGGACAATAAGGCCATGAACCAAATTGTCAGCGCCTCTGAAACCGCCTCATTGGCAGCCCCCAAAGTGGGTTTTGTGAGCTTGGGCTGCCCCAAGGCCCTCACAGACTCCGAACTCATCCTGACACAGCTCAGTGCCGAGGGTTATCAAACCTCCAAAACGTTTGAAGGCGCCGATCTGGTCATTGTCAACACCTGCGGCTTCATTGACGACGCCGTGAAGGAAAGTTTGGACACCATTTCTGAAGCTTTGAACGTCAATGGCAGGGTAATTGTCACCGGCTGTCTGGGCGCCAAAGAATCGGACAGCGGTGGCAACATGGTGCGCGAAATGCATCCCAGTGTGCTGGCCGTCACAGGCCCGCATGCCACCCAAGAGGTGATGGATGCGGTGCATGCGCACCTGCCCAAGCCCCACGACCCATTTTTAGACTTGGTACCCAATGCCTTTGGCGAGGCCGGGCTCAAGCTCACACCCCGCCACTATGCTTATTTGAAAATCAGCGAAGGCTGCAACCACCGCTGTACGTTCTGCATCATCCCCTCCATGCGCGGCGATTTGGTGTCACGCCCCATTGGCGATGTGCTCAAAGAAGCTCAGGCTTTGTTTGAAGGTGGCGTGAAAGAGTTGTTGGTTATTAGCCAAGACACTTCAGCCTATGGTGTGGATGTGAAGTACCGCACCGGTTTCTGGGAAGGCCGCCCCGTCAAAACTCGCATGCTCGAGCTGGTTCAGGCTTTGGGCGACATGGCGCAAAAACACGGTGCTTGGGTGCGCCTGCACTACGTGTATCCGTACCCCAGTGTGGACGACATTGTGCCCCTCATGGCCACAGGCTTGGTCTTGCCCTATTTAGACGTGCCCTTGCAACACAGCCACCCCGATGTGCTCAAGCGCATGAAGCGGCCCGCCAGTGGCGAGAAGAATTTAGAGCGCATTCAAAAGTGGCGCGAAATGTGTCCGCAGTTGGTCATTCGCAGCACCTTCATTGCGGGCTTTCCGGGGGAAACCGAAGAAGAGTTTGAACACTTGCTCAATTTTGTGCGCGAAGCTCAAATTGATCGGGCGGGTTGTTTTGCCTACAGCCCTGTGAAGGGGGCCACTGCCAATGAATTGCCTGGCATGTTGCCCGAGGCTTTGAGAGAAGAGCGCCGCTCGCGCTTCATGGCCGTGGCAGAAGAAGTTTCTATTCAGCGCTTGCAGCAACGCATTGGTGCCAGCATGCAGGTTTTGGTGGACTCTGCCACCGCCATGGGCAAAAAAGGTGGCGTGGGCCGAACTTATGCCGATGCCCCTGAAATTGATGGCGTGGTGCGCTTGCTGCCGCCCGAGAAAGTGAGCAAGACTTACAAGGCGGGTGACTTGATTCGGGCGCGCATTGTAGGCGTTGAAGGTCACGACCTCATTGCGATACCGGTTTAAGTTGAAAAAATATTGACGAAAAAAAAGCTGCCATGTGTGCAGCTTTGATTAAACTTGGTGCCCAGGAAGGGACTCGAACCCCCACGAAGTTACTCGCTAGTACCTGAAACTAGTGCGTCTACCAATTCCGTGCGGTGTTGCACAAAGATCGCGTCAAGGTTCGCATTGTTCGGCAAGATCGAAAAGGCAGGCCAGAAGGCCGAGTGGTTGAAATTATTGAGCGACCCGCGCATCCCATCATTGGCCGTTTACTCAACGAAGGCGGCATTTGGATTGTGGCGCCTGAAGACAAGCGCTACGGCCAAGACATTCTCATTCCCAAAGTGGGCATTGGCGCAGGCAAGCCTGGCCAAGTGGTGGTGGTGGAACTCACAGAGCCGCCTGCATTGTTTGGCCAACCAGTGGGCCGCGTCAAAGAAGTTTTGGGCGAGATTGACGACCCCGGAATGGAGATTGACATTGCGGTTCGCAAGTACAGTGTGCCGCACGAATTTTCTGCGGCTTGTTTGGAGTTGGCGCGCGAGTTGCCCGACAAAGTTCGCCCGCAAGATTCCAAAGACCGAATCGATTTAACCGACATCCCCTTGGTCACCATCGATGGCGAAGATGCGCGCGATTTTGACGATGCGGTGTATTGCGAGCCTGCCAAAATTGGCAAGGCCAAAGGCTGGCGCCTGTTGGTGGCCATTGCCGATGTGAGCAACTATGTTCAAACCGGCAGCGCCATCGACATTGATGCCTACGACCGCGCTACCAGCGTGTATTTTCCGCGCCGCGTCATTCCCATGCTGCCCGAAAAATTGTCCAATGGCCTGTGCTCACTCAATCCTGAGGTAGAGCGTTTGTGCATGGTGTGTGACATGCTCATTACAGCCAAAGGCGATATTCACGCGTATCAGTTTTATCCGGCAGTGATGTACAGCCATGCGCGCTTTACCTACACCGAAGTAGCCGCTATTTTGGCCAACACGCGTGGCCCCGAAGCCATCAAGCGCAAAGCACGTGTCAATGATTTGCTCAACTTGCACGATGTGTATCGCGCACTGTTGGCATCGCGCGCAGTTCGCGGCGCTGTCGATTTTGAAACCACCGAAACTCAAATCATTTGCGATGACAACGGTCGCATCGAAAAAATTGTGCCGCGTGTGCGCACTGAAGCGCACCGCCTCATTGAGGAAGCCATGTTGGCCGCCAACGTGTGCAGTGCCGACTTTATTCAAAACAGCAAGCACCCTGGATTGTTCCGCGTCCATGAAGGGCCCACGCCTGAAAAGAAAGATTTGCTGCGCAACTACTTAAAGTCTTTGGGTTTGCCTTACACCGTGAGCGACGAGCCCAAGCCCAGTGAGTTTCAGCACATAGCGCAGGCCACCAAAGAGCGGCCTGACGCACAGCAAATTCACACCATGTTGTTGCGCTCCATGCAGCAAGCCATTTACACGCCCATCAACAGCGGCCATTTTGGTTTGGCTTATGAGGCCTACACGCACTTCACCAGCCCCATTCGCCGATACCCCGATTTGCTGGTGCACCGCGTCATCAAAGCCATCTTGGCGCACAAAAAATACCAGTTGCCCGCCTTGCCCTTGCCGGGTGAAGCACACGCCAAGCTAGCCAAGCGCTTGCAGAAAAACAAAGCGGGTGTGCAGATGGACGATGCACCGCGCATCAAAATGTCGCCCGCCGAACAGCAAGCTTGGGAAGCTGCCGGTTTGCATTGCAGTGCCAACGAGCGACGCGCCGACGAGGCCAGTCGCGACGTTGAGGCTTGGCTCAAATGCAAATACATGCGAGAGCATTTGGGTGAGGAGTATTCTGGCGTGGTTACCTCGGCCACCAGCTTCGGAATTTTTGTCACCCTAGACACTTTGTATGTGGAAGGCTTGGTGCACATCACCGAGTTGGGCGGTGAGTATTTCCGCTTTGACGAAGCACGCCAAGAATTGCGCGGCGAGAGAACCGGCATTCGCTATGCCATTGGCACCCGCGTTCAAATTCAAGTTAGCCGTGTCGACTTGGATGGCCGCAAAATTGATTTCCGCTTGGTCAACCCCGCCGAAGAGTTCAGTGCAAGACAAACCCGCGACAAAGGCATGGCGAAGGCTGGCGCTGAAGGCGCCAATGGCTCCAAAGGAAAACCCAAGTCTCGCCCCTTCAATGCCAGGAAAATGGACGGTATGGGTTCACCCAACCGACATGGCAAATCGGGCCCTGCCGGCGCACCGCCTAAATCGGCTGGCAAGAAAAAATCGAGCCAAGCACGCAAATCTCGCCGTTGAAATGGCTAAGCTGCGTGCGCCTTCCATTCAAAACCCATTCATGACTTTTTTATTCAGGAGACAACTCGCATGACACACAGTTCCAAAATTGCCATCGTCACAGGCGCAGGCTCAGGTATTGGCAAAGCCACCGCATTGGCTTTGTTGAATGCAGGCTGGTCTGTTGTCTTGGCAGGCCGACGTGCGGCCAATTTGGAAGAAGTGGCGGCTGAGGCCAAAGCCATCAACCCCAATTTCAAAGTGCTGGCAGTGCCAACCGATGTCACCCAAGAAGACTCTGTGGCCAACCTGTTTGCACAGTGCGTCAAAACATTTGGCCGCGTCGATTTGCTGTTCAACAATGCCGGCGTGAGCACGCCCGCCATTCCTTTGCCTGAACTCAGTTTGGAAATGTGGAAGGGTGTGGTCGATACCAACCTCACCGGCATGTTCTTGTGCATTCGCGAAGCCTTCCGTGTAATGAAAGACCAAAAGCCCATGGGCGGTCGCATCATCAACAATGGCTCAATTTCGGCCACTACACCGCGCCCGTTTTCAATTGCCTACACCTCCACCAAGCATGCCGTTTCGGGCTTGACCAAAACAGCTTCCCTAGATGGCCGTCAGTACGACATTGCGGTAGGCCAAATTGATGTGGGCAATGCCGCCACCCCCATGGCCATGAAGATGGCCAAAGGCGTGCCGCAAGCCAACCTCGAAATCAAAGCAGAGCCTTTGATGGATGTGGCCTTGGTGGGTACTTCTGTGGTTTACATGGCCAGCTTGCCGCTAGAAGCCAATGTGATGTTCCACACCGTAATGGCTACCAAGATGCCGTTTGCGGGCCGCGGATAAGTTCTGCCAGCTTGCCTTCCAACAACATCTCCGGTACCACCGGTGGCCAAGCGTGCGTTGCCAAGTTTTTTTAAACGGGCCTCAAAGCCGATTCAATGGCCAAAGAAATGTTTAGAACTTGGTCATCTTTCATGGGGCCTTGCCAAATCATCAAGCTGGTGGGCAATTCGCCGGCATGGTGCATTGGCAAAGACAGCGCACAACCGTCCAACATGTTGACCACGCTGGTGTTGCGCAGCAGCAAGCCGTTGGCTTTGAAAAACACCTCATCTCTTTCTGCACCAGGCGCAACACTTTCAAGGGTGGGTCCTTCAATGGGCACCGTGGGTGACAGTGCGGCATCGTATTGATTCAACTGCGCTTGCATTTTGGCAATCCAAGCGTCTCTGCCATGCTGTAAATCCAAATACTCATGCGCCTTGATGCTGGCACCCCGCAAGATACGCGCTGCCACACGGGGGTCGTATTGCGCTTCGCTTTGGGCCAAGAGGTGTCGGTGCCAGGTGTAGCTTTCTGCGGCACTGAAGTTGGCCGTCATCAAGAGCCCGGCCAATTCATTGATCTCTTGCAGCGGTATTTCAATCAGTTGCGCGCCAGCCTTCGAAAGCCTTGACAGGCTTCGTTCCCAGGCACTTTGTACACCAGCAGTCATGCCATCCAACATCAACTGGGTTGGAACTGCCAAGCGGTAGCTTGAAAGTGGTCGAGTTGACCGCGAGACCTTTCTGCTGGCCAAAATCTCATGCGTCAAAATGGCGTCGCGCACACTTCGGGTCATGGCGCAAACGGTGTCCATGGTGGTCGACAAAGGCAATACGCCCTGGGTGGGCACAAGGCGAGCTGTATTTTTAAATCCAACAATGCCATTCAGGGCTGCAGGGATGCGAATAGAGCCGCCCGTGTCGGAGCCCATGCCAATAAAGGCCGCGCCAGTGGACACCGAAACAGCAGCGCCAGAAGAAGAGCCACCAGGCACATGGCCTTGACCGTTGCTCAAGACGGCTTTGTCGGCAACGGCATCCCAAGCGGCCGGTGTGCCGTAGTGGGGGTTGTTGCCCATGCCCGAGAAGGCAAACTCCACCATGTTGGTTCGCCCCAAAAAGGCGCCTCCGGCCTGCTTCAAGCGGGCCACGGCGGGGCAATCTGCCTGGGCAGCTGACGTGCCTTGAAGAACCGTTGAGCCAGCCAAGGTGGGGCTACCCGCCACGTCAAACAAGTCTTTGACCGAAAAAGCAAGGCCTTTGAGGGGGGCATTGAGCAAGCTGGGCTCCGCCAAATAGGCAGGCGGCTCTGCTGGCTCAAGGGCCATGAACACCTTGTCGCAGGCTGCAGTTCGGGCCAAATCTTGGCTTCTTTGCCATTCGGCCAATGGGGTGGTCTTTTGTTGAGCGAGTGCTTCCAGGGTGGCAATCAGGTCTTGGCGCATGGTTTGTGAGGAGAGGGGTGATGAAAGTGTGGAGAAGGGGCGGGGCAGGGAAAAGCCCAATTTGGGATGCTATACTCGACGGGCTTAGCAGGAATTTCCCTGCAAGTAAATCGCAAACCGGCTCCTTCAAGGTGTTGGTTGTTCAGATTAAGCCCGAAAGGGCGCCTCTTAACAACCGATGTGTGAGCCGGATTTTAGACCCAACCTTTGGAGAAATATATGTCCGTTACCATGCGCGAAATGCTGGAAGCCGGTGTGCACTTTGGCCACCAAACCCGCTTCTGGAACCCCAAGATGTCTCCCTTCATCTTCGGTCACCGCAACAAAATCCACATCATCAACTTGGAAAAATCTTTGCCGATGTTCCAAGACGCATTGAAGTTCGTCAAACAACTCTCTGCAAACCGCGGCAACATCCTCATGGTTGGCACCAAGCGCCAAGCCCGCGAAACCGTGGCAGCTGAAGCTCAGCGCGCTGGCGTGCCTTATGTCGACCAACGCTGGTTGGGCGGCATGCTCACCAACTTCAAAACCGTCAAGACTTCCATCAAGCGCTTGAAGGACATGAAAGCTCAGCAAGAAGTCGGCCTCGACTCTTTGAGCAAAAAAGAACAACTCATGTTCAAACGTGAAATCGAGAAGCTTGAAAAAGACATCGGTGGCATTCAAGACATGGCTACTTTGCCTGATGCTATTTTCGTGATCGACGTCGGTTACCACAAGATTGCCATCTTGGAAGCCAAGAAGCTTGGCATCCCTCTCATCGGCGTGGTTGACTCCAACCACTCACCCGAAGGCATCGACTACATCATTCCAGGTAACGACGACTCTTCCAAAGCCGTTACTTTGTACGCTCGCGGCATTGCCGAC
>JAJTGB010000083.1 GCA_021298995.1 Comamonadaceae bacterium
GTGCAAGCCGGTGGTGGGTTCGTCCAAGATGTACAAAGTGCGACCTGTGTCGCGCTTGGACAATTCCAAAGCCAACTTCACACGCTGTGCTTCACCGCCCGACAAGGTGGTGGCGGCTTGGCCCAAGCGGATGTAGCTTAAGCCCACGTCTAGCAAAGTTTGCAACTTGCGCGCAATGGCGGGTACGGCACTGAAAAATTCGTGGGCCGCTTCAACCGTCATGTCGAGCACTTGGGCAATGTTCTTGCTCTTGTACAAAATTTCTAAGGTTTCGCGGTTGTAGCGTTGGCCATGACAGACGTCGCATGGCACATACACATCGGGCAAGAAGTGCATTTCGACTTTGACCATACCGTCGCCTTGACAGGCTTCGCAGCGGCCGCCGCCATTCGAGGCATTCACGTTGAAGCTAAAGCGGCCTGGGCCATAACCTCGCTCGCGCGCAGCGGGCACTTCGGTCATGAGGTCGCGAATGTGCGTGAACAAACCGGTGTAGGTGGCCGGGTTGCTGCGCGGGGTGCGACCAATGGGCGATTGATCCACATTGATCACTTTGTCGAAGTGGTACAGCCCCAAAATGTCTTCGTGGGCGGCAGGCTCGTCGTGCGCACGGTGAATGCTGCGCGCCGCAGCGGTGTACAAAGTCTCGTTCACCAAGGTGGATTTGCCGGAGCCCGAAACACCCGTCACACAGGTGAGCAAGCCGACAGGAAATGCAGCGCGCACATTTTTCAAGTTGTGACCCGTGGCGCCCACAATTTCAATGAAGTCTTTGCCAGGTGCGTGGCGCTTGGCAGGCACTTCGATGGCTTTGCGACCCGACAAATATTGACCGGTTAAAGAATCGGGTGCTTGCAAAATGTCTTCGCAGGTGCCTAGTGCCATCACGCGGCCACCATGCACGCCGGCACCTGGGCCCATGTCGATCACATGATCGGCAATGCGAATCATGTCTTCGTCGTGCTCCACCACCAACACGCTGTTGCCAATGTCGCGCAAATGTTTGAGTGTGCCTATCAGGCGATCGTTGTCGCGTTGGTGCAAGCCAATGCTGGGTTCGTCTAAGACATACATCACGCCCGTCAGGCCGGAGCCAATTTGACTGGCCAAGCGAATGCGCTGTGCTTCGCCGCCCGACAAGGTGTCTGCGCTGCGGTCGAGGCTCAAATAGTTCAGGCCCACATCGTTCAAGAACTTCAAGCGAGAGCCAATCTCGCGCACCACTTTGTCGGCAATTTCGGCCTTGGCGCCTTGCAGTTTCAAAGTTTGAAAGTAGGTTTGGGCTTCACCCAAAGTGACATGGTTGACTTCATAAATGGCGCGCGCTTGTGGGCCCTCGCCAACCCGAACATGGCGTGCTTCGCGCCGCAAACGCGTGCCTTTGCAATCGGCGCAAGCGTGGTGACTTCGCATGCGTGCAAGGTCCTCGCGCACCACGCTGGAGTCGGTTTCTTTGTAGCGCCTTGTGAGGTTGGGAATGATCCCTTCAAAGGGGTGTTTTTTGGAAACCTTTTTGCCCTTGGAAGCGCCAGACTCCATGATGTAACTGAACTTGATGTCTTCTTCGCCAGAGCCCCACAAAATGCTGTGGCGCACGGCTTCTGGCAGTGATTCAAAGGGCGCTTCCACATCGAATGCGTAATGCTTGGCCAAGCTCTCTAGCATGCTGAAGTAAAAACCATTGCGCCGGTCCCAGCCCTTGATGGCGCCACTGGCCAAGCTCAAAGAAGGAAAAGCCACCACGCGATCGATGTCAAACACTTCGGTGGTACCCAAGCCATCGCAGGTGGTGCACGCCCCCATGGGCGAATTGAAAGAGAACAGCCGCGGCTCAAGCTCAGCAATTGAGTATTGGCAAACGGGACACGCAAACTTGGCGTTGAACATGTGCTCATGGCCCGAGTCCATTTCAACGGCCACGGCGCGTTGTTCGGCCAAGCGCAAAGCGGCTTCAAAACTTTCGGCAATGCGCTGGCGCAAAGCGTCACGTGCGGGAGCCTCGGCTTCATGGCGAATTTTGAGACGGTCGACCACCACATCGATGTTGTGCTTTTCTGTTTTCTTCAGGGTGGGCAAATCTTCCACTTCAAAGGTTTCGCCATTGATGCGAAAGCGCACATACCCGAGGGCTTGCATTTGTTCAAAGACTTTTTCAAACTCGCCTTTGCGTTCACGTGCAATGGGGGCCACGATCATGAGGCGCGTGTCTTCTGGCAAACCTAAAACGGCATCGACCATTTGGCTCACGGTTTGCGCTTGCAGTGCCAAGTTGTGATCGGGACAGTAGGGCGTGCCTGCGCGGGCAAACAACAAACGCAGATAGTCGTGAATTTCTGTGACGGTGCCCACGGTAGAGCGAGGGTTGTGGCTGGTGGCTTTTTGCTCAATGGAGATGGCAGGCGACAGGCCTTCGATCAAATCGACATCGGGTTTGTCCATCAATTGCAAAAACTGGCGCGCGTACGCCGACAAACTTTCGACATACCGACGTTGACCTTCGGCGTACAAAGTGTCGAAGGCCAAACTTGATTTGCCGGAGCCGCTCAAGCCGGTGATCACCACCAGTTGGTTGCGCGGAATGTCGAGGTCGATGTTTTTGAGGTTGTGCGTGCGGGCGCCGCGAACGCTGATGTGAGTTTGGCGAAGCGCACTGGCCAGGTAGGCCCCGTCTTGGAAGTTTTGGGTGTCTTTGGTGTTTTTGTTCTCTGGGCTGCTGGGCATGCCTGCCTCTAATCGCGCCGCGTTCAGGGCGGCTTCTAGCAGGCGAACTTTTTCCCTGGCCGTTTCCAGTTCAGTGAGACTTGCGGGGGCGTTGGGTGCGTTCAAAATCGAGGTGCCAGACAAAACCCTCGATTATCGCTAAAGATGGGCACTCTGTCTGCTGCCCTAGTTTCAGAGATCCTGATGGGCGAGTGGCCATGAAAAAAGCCAGCAGATGCTGGCTTTTGAGGGGTGCTTAGAAAAAAGCCTGAAATTAAGCTTTCTTGGCGTAAGCAGAGCACCAGCCATTGCCGTGAACTTTCTTGCCTGCAAACAAGGGGCAACCGCCAGTAGCGTCTGTGGCCTTGCCTTGGTACAAAGCACAGTTGTTGCATTTTTGGGCGGCAGCATGCTTAGGGAATTTCTTGGCATCCACCTTGGTGGTGTCGGCGGCATAACCCAGCGCTGCAGCTTGGGGGTCTTTTTCATTGACCAAGGCCTGAGCCATGGCTTGTTGGGTTGCCAAAGCGGTACCACCCAATGCCACTTGCATCATGAAAACGCGACGGTTAGTTTGTTTCATAAAATCTCCAATGAAGTTGCTAAAAATCTGAATGGACGAATATTACCGTTAAAAATGAAAGTCTGTTGGCGGTTTTTGGCTTATCAAACATCGAAGTTGGGCGGAAAGTCTGAAGGCGGCTGAACGATTTCTGGTACCCCAGTATGAGGAAGCCGCCTTCAGCCTTTCTGCCCAACCCCACCGGAGAAAATCAGGTTTTGAGATACCTTTTGGAATCGGGGACAATTGGGCGGCAACGCTAATTTATATGAACGCATCACCCAACCCTGTTTCGCCTTCTGAATCCGCTCAGGCTGTGAATGCCTCGCTCATGACTTCATTGGAGAAGCGCTCCAGCATTTCACTGGCGGCCATTTATGGCTTGCGCATGTTGGGATTGTTCTTGGTGTTGCCTGTATTTGCTCTGGAGGCTGCGAATTACCCTGGGGGCGACGATCCTGCCCTGGTTGGCTTGGCCATGGGTATTTATGGCCTGACGCAGGGCGCGCTGCAATTGGCGTTTGGGGCGGCTTCCGACAAGGTTGGCCGCAAAAAAGTGATTGTGTTTGGCCTGCTGATTTTGGCGGTGGGCAGCTTTTGGGCCGCATCCGCAGACAGCTTGTATGGCGTGCTGATTGGGCGAGCTTTGCAGGGGGCGGGCGCCGTCTCTGCGGTTGTCACTGCTTTGTTGGCAGACCAAACCCGTGATTTGGTTAGAACCAAGGCCATGGCCTTGGTGGGGGCCAGCATTGGCCTGATGTTTGCGCTGTCCTTGATTTTGGCCCCTGCCCTCAATGCCATTGCGGGTTTGCCGGGCTTGTTTGTGCTGACAGGCCTGTTGGCTTTTGGTGGTGTGGCCGTGGTTCTTTGGGGTGTGCCCCCCGAGCCGACCCAGAAAACAGCGGTGCCCAAAGGCAGTTTGAAGGAAGTTCTGACGCACATCCCCTCGCTGCGCAACAATTTGGGGGTGTTTGTGCTGCACGGTGTTCTTTTGGCCATGTGGGTGGCTGTGCCGCAAATGATGGTGGATGCTGGCTTGCCCAAAGAGCACCATTGGTGGGTCTATCTGCCCGCCGTGTTGTTTGGGTTTTTGGTCATGGGCAAAACGCTCTTTCCGCTTGAAAGAAAAGGCTATTTGCGCGCCGTCTTTCTAGGCTCAGCCATGGTCATCGCGCTGGTTTTGTTCAGCTTGGCCCTGGTGGCAGGCGGTACGCCCAACTTGTGGTGCATTGCGGCCATCTTGTGTGTTTTCTTTTCAGCCTCCAATATTTTGGAAGCCTGTCAGCCCAGCATTGCCTCTCGGGGTGCCCCGCCGCATGCGCGTGGCATGGCCATGGGTTTTTACAATACCTTGCAGTCGCTGGGCTTCTTTGTGGGTGGTGCGGTAGGCGGCGCCCTCATGAAATCAGGGGGGGCTCAGGTTTTATTTGGGGTTTGCGGGCTGGCCACACTGGTCTGGCTTTTGGTTGCATGGTTCATGGAACCCATTGAGGCACCGGTCCGCTAAGCAGCATAATTGCATTTATTCATCCCAAAAGAATTCAAGGAAACAAACATGGCATCCGTCAACAAAGTCATTCTGATCGGCAACTGCGGCCGTGACCCCGAAATTCGCTACCTGCCCTCCGGCCAGGCCGTGGCCAACATCAGCATTGCCACTACCAGCCGTCGCAAAGACCGCACGTCTGGCGAAACTGTGGAGGACACGCAGTGGCACCGTGTTACTTTTTACGACCGCTTGGCCGAAATCGCTGGCGAGTATGTCAAAAAAGGCCGCCCCATCTACATTGAAGGCCGTCTGAAATACGGCAAATACACCGACCAGGCCGGCGTTGAGAAAAACACGGTCGACATCATTGCCACCGAAATGCAATTGCTCGGTGGCCGTGAAGGCATGGGTGGCCCCAGTGGTGGTGATGAAGAGGGCGGTGCACCTGTCCGCCGTCCCGCGGCCGCGCCCCGCCCAGCTGCCAGTGCCCCTGCTGGCAAACCAGCCACCAAGCCTGCCAGTGGTTTTGACGACATGGATGACGACATTCCGTTTTAAGCCGCATTCGCAGCCAAACTACCTTTGAAGCCTGTATGACCTACAGGCTTTTTTTGCGACCACTTGTATACCCCATGGGGTATATGTTAAGATGTCACTTTCGTTGGAGACGACATGAAAAAGAGATTTGAAAACGCATCACGCCGCTCAATATGGCGCGCAGCCTTGGCTGTGATTCTGGCCATTGGCGCAGCCAATGTCTTTGCGCAAAACGCAGTTGCACCTGCCGGCCCTGCTGTAAAAGTCATTTCAGCAGGCTCTAAATCAGTGGCCAACTTCAGCGATATCGATGGTGTGGTTGAAGCTGTGATGCAAAGCACCTTGTCTTCACAAATTCCAGGAAGAGTGCTTAGTCTGAATGTCAAAGCGGGTGATCGCGTGAAGGCCGGTCAAGTGCTAGCGACGATTGACGACAGAGAAACGCAAACGGGTGTACTCCGAAGCCAAGCGCAATTGCAACAAAGCGATGCCGAGTTGCGTCAGTTGCAAATAGCGTTGAAACGCACACAAGAATTAAAGACGCAGGGCTTTGTCAGCTCGGCAGCGTTGGACTTGGCAGAGGCGCAATACAAAGCAGCCCAAGCAGGACGTGACAGTGCGGGTGCCGCTACAACGCAAGCCAAAGTGACACAGTCGTTTTCAAAAGTGACAGCACCTTACGATGCGTGGGTTTTAGAAACATCGGCTCAAGCAGGGGACCTGGCCATGCCTGGCAAACCGCTCATGACCGTCTATGCGCCTCAGCCCTTGCGCGTTGTCATGCAATGGCCGGCCTCTCAAAAAAGCGCTTTGCCAAAGTTGAGTGACATTCAAATTCAATCGGGACCAGAAACCATCAAGCCTGTGGCAATGCAAATCATGCCTAACGCAGATGGCGTCAGTCAAACCATTGGCATCAAATTGGATTTGCCGCGCACAGGGGTCGCTGTGAATGTTTCGCCGGGTCAGCAAGTTCAAGTGCGTGTAGCAGGCGCTGCGCAAGCAAAAGGTCTGGTGCCCAAATCTGCCATCTTGCGCAGAGGCGAAATTACGGCGGTCTATGTAGTCCAAGAAAACGGTTTTGCCATGAAGTTGGTGCGCTTGGGTGCAGACCATGGCAGCGCGGGTGTTGAAATCTGGGCGGGCCTCAAAGAGGGTGACTTGATTGCAGTGGATGCCGTGCAAGCTGGCATGAGAGGCGCATATGTCGCCAAATAATCTGCCTAGTCAGCAGTCTGATCAGGCGCTTCAGCAACAAGCAACAAACAACAGTTTTGGCTTTGCTGGCAAGCTGGCAGCCAAGTTTCAAAACAACGCGCTCACGCCTTTGCTGGCCATCGTGGCCTTGCTCATGGGATTGTTTGCCGTCTTGGTAACACCGCGCGAAGAAGAACCGCAAATCAATGTGACCATGGCCAATGTGCTCATTCCTTTTCCGGGTGCCAGCAGCGAAGATGTTCAAAACAAAGTAGCGCGGCCCGCAGAACAAGTACTGGGTCAAATTGCGGGCATTGAGCACACCTATTCTGTGTCGCGCCCTGGCATGGCGGTGTTGACGGTGCAATTCAAAGTGGGCGTGCCGCGCACCGAAGCCTTGGTGCGTTTGTACGATGTGCTCAATGCCAATCAAAACTGGTTGCCGCGTGACCTGGGCACTTTGACGCCCATCGTCAAACCCAAAGGCATTGACGATGTGCCCGTGTTGGCCGTTACCTTGTGGGGCAAAGATGCGCCATCAGCCTTGGAATTAGAGCGCGTAGCGCGCAGTCTTGAAATGGACTTGAAGCAAGTCAAGGGCACACGCGAAGTTCAAACCATTGGCGGCCCTGGCCGTGCGGTGCAAGTCAACTTGAACCCGACCCGCTTGCGTGAGCGAGGCCTAGACTTGCTCAGTGTGCAAGCCGCACTGGCAGGTGCCAATGCCATTGCACCTTCGGGCCATATCATGAATCCGAACAACCCTGTAGGTCAGCGCATCAACATTGAAACCGGCAACTTTTTTGAATCGGCCAACGATGTGGCCGATGTGGTGGTGGGTGTCCATGCAGGCAAGCCCATCTACTTAAAAGAAGTGGCGCAAATTGAAGAGGGTGCGCAACAAGCGCAGCAGTACGTGAGCTACTTGCCCGGTAAATCACAAGTCGATTTGAAGGGACAGATGTACCCTGCTGTCACTTTGACCGTGACCAAAAAGCCAGGTGAAAACGCAGTGGATGTGGCCCGCGCTGCACGCGCACGCGTTGAACAGTTGCGCAACACCGTATTGCCGCAAGGCATCGAAGCCACCATCACACGCGACTACGGCGAAACCGCTGCTGACAAAGCCAACAAGCTGATTCAGAAGTTGGCCTTTGCCACCGCCTCGGTTATTTTGTTGGTGGGATTTGCACTGGGCAAACGTGAAGCTGTGATTGTGGGCGGTGCCGTCATCTTGACCTTAACCGCCACCTTGTTTGCCAGCTGGGCCTGGGGCTTCACACTCAACCGAGTGAGCTTGTTTGCGCTCATTTTCTCGATTGGAATTTTGGTGGACGACGCCATTGTGGTGGTAGAAAACATTCACCGCCATCAACAGTTGTATCCAGGCAAGTCACTCAAAGAAATCATTCCTGAGGCTGTTGACGAAGTGGGTGGCCCTACCATCTTAGCCACCCTCACCGTGATTGCAGCATTGCTGCCCATGGCCTTTGTATCGGGCCTCATGGGTCCCTACATGAGCCCCATTCCCATCAACGCCAGCTTGGGCATGGCTTTGTCTTTGTTGATTGCTTTTACAGTCACGCCTTGGTTGGCTTTGAAGTGGATGAAGTCGCATCACGCAGGCGGCAAGGGTCACGCAACATCCAATGAGACATCGCATGCACCCACTACAGGTCTTGCAGCGCGCTTACCTGAATTGTTTGGTCGCATCTTGCGTCCCTTCTTGAACAGCAGCCGCCAGCGTTGGAAGTTGTTGGGCGGCATCTTGTTGGCCATGGCCCTGTCGGTGGGATTGGCCGGTGTGCAATGGGTCATTTTGAAAATGCTGCCCTTTGACAACAAGAGCGAATTTCAAGTGGTGGTCGACATGCCGGCTGGCACGCCTTTAGAAAACACCGCGGCTGCCTTGCAAGAGATGGGCACATTCTTAGCGCAGCAAAAAGAAGTCTTGGATGTGCAGTCGTATGCGGGAACCGCAAGCCCCATCACGTTCAATGGTTTGGTACGCCAATACTATTTGCGCGCCGATGCTGAACAAGGCGACTTGCAAGTCAATTTGGTCGACAAAAGCCAACGCTCCGAAAAGAGCCACGCCATTGCACAGCACCTTCGTCCGGCGTTAGAAAAAATTGCGGCCACGCACGGTGCCGGCCGAAATTTACGGCCCCGATGAAGCGGGTCGACAGGCCTTGGCGGCCAACGTGGCCAAAGCCTTTGCCAAAACGCCAGGCATTGTGGGCGTAGACACGTCCCTCAAGGCCGATGCGCCAAGGCAATGGTTGCAAGTGCGCACCCAACGTGCCGAAACACTCGGAATTCCTGTCAGTGCCATTGCGCGAACTGTGCAGGGCAGCTTGCAAGGCGTCGATGCCACCTACATGCGCAATGACAGTAGCAAAATGCCCGTGCCAGTTCGCTTGCAACTACCCCTTCAATCGCAGGTTGGGTTGAAGGATGTGTTGGCCATGCCCATGCGTGCAGCCAATGGACAGCTTGTGCCTTTGTCTGAGTTGGTGGAAATCAAAACGGAAGTGATTCAAAAACCGCTGTTCACCAAAGACTTGCTGCCCGTGAGTTATGTGATGGGCGACATGGCGGGCTCACAAGACTCGCCGCTCTATGGCCTCTTTGGCATTCGGGCCAACCTGAAAGAGGCCGCACTGCCAGGCCAAGGTGAGTTGGGTGAATACTGGATTCAACAACCCAGTGATACCTACCGCGAGTACGCCGTGAAGTGGGATGGCGAATCGCAAATTACTTACGAAACATTCCGCGACATGGGCACCGCCTATGGTGTGGGTTTGATCTTGATTTACTTGTTGGTGGTGGCGCAATTCAAAAGCTACCTCACGCCCTTGGTCATCATGGCGCCCATTCCGCTCACCCTGATTGGCGTGATGCCCGGCCATGCTTTGTTGAATGCCCAGTTCACCGCTACCAGCATGATTGGCATGATTGCTTTGGCCGGCATCATTGTGCGCAACTCCATCTTGTTGGTGGACTTCATTGAGTTGCAAGTGGCGCAGGGCATGGACTTTAAGGAAGCCGTCATTCAATCGGCCGCTGTGCGTGCGCAGCCCATTGTGCTCACGGGCTTGGCCGCCATGATTGGTGCGTTCTTTATTTTGGACGACCCCATCTTCAATGGCTTGGCTGTGTCGCTCATCTTTGGCATTTTGGTGTCCACCTTGCTCACGCTGGTGGTCATTCCTGTGCTCTATTTTTCTTTGTTTAAACCTAAGGAGTCTGTATGACTGTTGAACGTTACATCCGCATCATTGCTGGATTATTTATCATGACCTCGCTGGCATTGGGCATTGAAGGCAGCCCGCTGTTTGTCAGTTCATGGGCTTTGGCATTCACAGCCTTTGTAGGCGCCAATCTGTTTCAGTTTGGTTTTAGCAATGTCTGCCCCATGGGCTGGATGTTGCGCAAGATGGGCGTGCCTGATGCCGCGCCCGTCAACGCGATTTTGTGAATTTGCGCTTTGTCAGCGCGTCAAATAAATGTTCGTGAAACATGGCTGCAGCAGGTCTAAGTGTTGTGCCTTGTTTGCTTAACAAGCCGAGGCTTCGCGAGATACTTGGATTTTTTAGAGGCAAACCAAGCACCACAGGGTGATTGACAGGCAGCGCAGTTCGGGGAACGGCTGCAATGCCCAAGCCTGCTTCCACCATGCCTAAAAGTGTGCCGATATGGCTCACCTCAAATGCATAGTTGGGGATCAATCCAAGTTTGCTCATCACATCGTCTAGCAATTGACGATTGCCACTGCTTCGCGCAACAGAGATGAGTCTTTCATTTTCAATTTGAGACCACTTCACACTTTTGAGATGTGCCAAATGGTGATCGCGCCTGACTGCGATGACAAATGGATCGTCGTGAATGCCTTGAAAACTGATTTCAGGCATGAGGTTGTTCATAAAGCCGATGCCAAAATCAGACTCGCCCGTGAGGACACTCTGCATGGTTTGATTCATGGATTCGTCAATGACTCGAATTCGAATGGAGGGGTATTTGGCAGAAAAGCTGCTGATCACCTTCGGTAAAAAATACACAGCAGCAGAGGGCACGCAAGCCACAGTCACCCGGCCGCTGCGTGTGGCGGCAATGTCAGAAATACCCAGAATGGCGGATTCCAAATCATCAATGGTGGAGCGGGCTCGTTCCAGAAAAATTCGGCCAATGCTGGTCAATTCAACTTCACGCGTTGTGCGGTTGAAAAGCCGAGTCCCAATGATAGATTCCAGTTTTTCAATGCGCCGACTCAGGGCGGGCGGTGACAGGTGAATGTGTTCAGCCGCTGCCCGAAAACTCCCGCGTTCAGCGATTGCAATGAAAGCCTGAAGTTGTTGCAAATCGAAATTAATGTGTCTCATGCAACAATCATATTAAAAATTGCACTTCATTAATATATAAATTTCCGTCAATATTCGCCACCTTTTCAAATCAAAACGGAATATTGGAAGAACTGAAATGAAATTCAACGGAAAAACCATTGTTGCGCTGACCCTGTTGCTAACAAGTGTTTGGTGCAGTGCGCAAACTGAAAAACCATTGACCATTGTGGTCCCCACAGCGGCTGGCGGCGGCAATGACGCCATGGCACGAACCATTGGTCAAAAACTTGGCGTCTTGCTCAATCGAACCGTGATTGTTGAGAACAAGGCGGGTGCCAATGGTTCTTTGGCTTCCGAATTTGTTGCCAAGGCAGCGCCAGACGGCAATACGCTCATGTTTGGCTACATTGCCACACATGCCATGAACCCGGCCCTGCAAAAGTTGCGTTACGACCCCGTGAAAGACTTTGAGCCCGTTGGTTTGGTTGGTTACTCACCGACCTTGATGGTCGTCAACACCGGTGTGAAGGTCAAAGACGTGAAAGACCTGGTTCGATTGCTGAAAGAAAAACCCGATGACTTTAGTTTTGCTTCAGCTGGCAATGGCACTGCACCGCACTTTGCCGCCGAATTGTTCAAAATGTCGACGCAAACTTCAATGCTTCACGTGCCATACAAAGGATCTGCGCCAGCCATCAACGACACCATTGGCGGTCAAACTCAGATCATGTTTCCCAGTTTGTTCACAGGCGTGCCCTTTGTGAAGACCAATCGCTTGCAAGCCTTGGCCATTGCGGGAACCAAGCGTTCGCCCTTGTTGCCAGATGTACCCACGCTGAAGGAGGTGGGTATCGCAGGTGTCGAGGTGGAACAGTGGTACGCCATTTTTGCCCCAGCCAAAACACCCAAAGAAACGGTTGCCAAACTCAACCAAGCTTTGAACAAAGTGCTGGAAGACAAAGAGATTATCAAGCGCATTGAGGGACATGGCGCTGATGTTGAAACCAGCACACCTGAACAACTTGGAGAAATGGTTCGCAAAGATTTGGTAAAGTGGCGCCAAGTGGTGCAACGCGCCAAACTCCAAGCCGACTAAATGCAATCTGTCAATCAAAAAATCCCCTGCGTGTTGATGCGCTCGGGTACTTCGCGGGGCCCATTCTTTCTCAAAGAATGGTTGCCTGCCGATCCAAAGTTACGTGATCTGGCTTTGATTGGGGCCATTGGTGCATCAGACCCACTTCAGTTAGATGGTCTGGGCGGGAACAGCACCTTGAATAGCAAGGTCGCCATTGTCTCTCGCTCGTCTTTGCCCGATTGTGATTTGGACTATTTGTTCGCCCAAGTGGGCGTCGGTCAAGCCACTGTCGATGTCAGGCCCAATTGCGGCAATATGTTGTCTGGCGTAGCGCCATTTGCAATTGAGCAGGGTTTGATTGAGGCTCAGCAGGGCACAACCACTGTGCGAATTCACAACGTCAATACGGGCTCCAAGATTGAGGCCACAGTTCAAACTCCGAATGGCAAAGTCACCTACGAAGGCTCAGCGCGCATCGATGGCGTGGTCGGGACAGCGGCGCCAGTTTTGCTCAATTTTTTGGATGCTTGGGGTGCGGTCACAGGACAGTTGTTCCCGACAGGGCAGCGCATTGAAAAAATTGATGGCATTGAGGTCACTTGCATTGATGCAGCCATGCCCTTGATGATTGTGCGCGCCAAGGACATGGGTGTCTCAGGCCGCGAAAGCCCTGCAGAACTGGACGCCAACAAGGCGCTTTTGACTCAATTAGAAGCAATGCGCTTGCAGGCGGGTCTGCGTATGGGTTTGGGCGATGTTTCTGCAAGCGTGGTGCCCAAACCCGTCTTGGTCAGCCCTAGCGATGACGCTACATGTATCGTGTCTCGATATTTCACACCGCACCGTTGTCATTCTTCTCACGCTGTGACGGGTGCAATTGGTGTCGGTACTGCTTTTGCTTTGCCAGGAACGGTTGCTTCTGGCAACACGCGAGCTGCAGGGCGCCACTTAATGTCGGTGGTGCACCCTCAAGGGAAGATTGATTTGGACGTAGAGTTGGTTGGCGAGGGAATGAATGCCGTAGTCCAAAAGGCGGCTTTGGTTCGCACCGTACGCAAAATTATGCAAGGCGAGTTATATTTGCCCGACTATTTATTTCAGGCCTGATTAAATTTGGCCAGCTTTTTTCAAGCGGCCAATCACTTTGCGTGCGGGTCGTGAACAGGAATTCCAAACAATGACGGTTGATGTATTGGTAATTGGCGGTGGCAATGCTGCTTTGTGTGCGGCCCTCATGGCCCACGAAGCAGGTGCCAGTGTCATGGTGCTGGAGTCAGCTCCTCGGGAATGGCGCGGCGGTAACTCCATTCACACGCGCAATTTGAGGTGCATGCACGATGCGCCTCAAGATGTGTTGATCGAGGCCTATCCTGAAGAGGAATTTTGGCAAGACTTGTTGAAGGTCACCGGCGGCCTGACCAACGAACACATGGCGCGCTTGGCTATCAGGCATTCAGAAAACTGCAGACCTTGGATGTTCAAGCATGGCGTCCGATTTCAACCTTCTTTGTCAGGTGCGCTTCACACGGCGCGCACCAATGCCTTTTTCATGGGTGGCGGCAAAGCCCTGATCAATGCCTACTATCGCAGTGCTGAGAAACTGGGAATTCAAATTCAGTACAACGCTGAGGTGAATGAAGTTGAAATTGAAAACGGTGTTTTCAAAGCGGCTGTCGTTAAGCACAAAACTGCCACTGGCGAACTCATTCGCACTGAACGCATTGTCGCCAAAACATGTGTCATGGCAGCGGGTGGCTTTGAATCCAATTTGGGCTGGTTGCGTGAAGCCTGGGGTCAAAACGAACAGGGTGAATTTCCGGCCGACAACTTTTTAATTCGCGGCACCAAATTCAATCAAGGCACCTTGCTCAAGCACATGCTGAACGCCGGCGCTGATCAAATCAGCGATCCCACACAAGCCCACATGGTGGCCATTGACGCGCGTGCGCCTTTGTACGATGGCGGCATTTGTACCCGTATCGACTGCGTTTCTTTGGGCGTTGTGGTGAACAAAAACGCACAGCGTTTCTACGATGAAGGTGAAGACTTTTGGCCCAAGCGTTACGCCATTTGGGGTCGACTGGTCGCCCAGCAGCCAGGCCAAATTGGCTACTCTATTTCGGATGCCAAAGCTGTCGGCCGTTTCATGCCGCCCGTCTTTGAAGGCACTGTGGCCCAAACGCTGCCAGAGCTTGCCCAAAAGATTGGCTTGAATGTCGATGCTTTCATGGCCACATTGAATGCTTACAACCAAGCTTGTGTGCCAGGCCGGTTTGACCATACCGTTTTGGACGATTGCCACACCGAAGGGGTAAGCCCTGCCAAAACACATTGGGCCTTGCCTCTAGACACGGCGCCGTTCTATGCATTCGCCGTCAAGCCCGGCGTGACATTCACTTACCTGGGCTTGAAAACAGACGACACCACGGCTGTGCGTTTTCACAACCAACCAAGCCCCAATTTGTTTGTAGCCGGAGAGATGATGGCCGGCAACGTGTTGGGCAAAGGCTATACCGCTGGCGTTGGCATGACCATTGGCACTGCATTTGGCCGTATTGCGGGCCAGCAAGCAGCCCGTGCTGCATTGGGCATTGCTGAGTCTGAGCCGCGCTTGGCAGAGCAAGTGATGCAGGGCTCGGTAGACAGGGATACGCGCGTGAGCGCATAAATTATTCATCATGCAAACACTTCAACAACTCACCCAAGAAGCGCAAGCTTTGGGACGCGGTGAAATTCTCTTAACAGCGCCTGAAAAAGAAGTGGCACGCCAGCTTCACATTTGCAATGGTTGCCGCTATTGCGAAGGATTTTGTGCCGTGTTTCCTGCCATGACCAGGCGCTTGGAATTTGGCAAAGCCGACATTCATTACTTGGCCAATTTGTGCCACAACTGCGGCGCATGCTTGCACGCTTGCCAATACGCGCCACCGCACGAATTTGCCATCAATGTGCCCAAGTCGATGGCCACCGTGCGGGGTCAAACCTATTCCGATTACGCTTGGCCCAAGGCCTTGGGCGGGCTTTACAAGCGCAATGGCTTGACGGTCTCAATGGCCTTGGCGGTCAGTCTCAGTTTGTTTTTGATGCTGGCGATTCAAAGCAATGGCTCGCTTTGGAGCGGCCCAGTTCAAAATGGCTTTTACGCCATCTTCCCGCACAACCTCATGGTGAGCATGTTTGCACCTATTTTCTTGTGGTCAGTGCTGGCGCTGACATTGGGGGTGATCAAGTTTTGGCGCGAAGTAACGCCCGCCACCAGTGGCGCTCCCTTGAGTTCTCCCGCAGCAGCAGAAGCGGCGCACGATGCCTTGCGTCTGAAATATTTGGGCGGTGGCCATGGTGAGGGCTGCAACAACGAAGACGATGCCTTCACCTTGGCCCGGAAACGCGCGCACCATCTCACGTTTTATGGCTTCATGTTGTGCTTTGCCGCTACCAGCGTTGCAACCATTTATCACTATCTGCTCGATTGGCCCGCACCCTACGACTTCACCAGCCTGCCCAAATTGCTGGGCACCGTTGGCGGTATTTCTCTGACGCTGGGCACCTTGTGGTTGTGGCGCCTGAATTTGGCGCGAGACCCCAACCATGGCGATGCCCAACAAAGACCCATGGACCGAGGTTTCATTGCCCTGTTGTTCTTTATCAGTGTGACGGGCTTGGCCTTGATGCTGTCTAAAAATACCGCCGCCATGCCAATTTTGTTGGCGGTGCATTTGGGCATGGTCATGGCGCTGTTTCTAACATTGCCCTATGGCAAATTTGCACATGGCATTTTCAGAACAGCAGCACTGCTGCGATTTGCCGTCGAAAAAAGACAACCTAGCAAGTTGGCACTCGGCGGCGATTGAACTTAGCTTAGCTTAGCTTAGCCCAAGGTCACTGCCGAGCTGATCACGCCCCCGCCTAAGCAAACTTCGCCGTCATACACCACGGCACTTTGCCCTGGTGTGACGGCCCATTGGTTTTCATCGAAGGCCAAAGAAAATGCGGATGAAGTCGCAGATGACAGCGCAGATGAAACCGCAGATGAAATCGTCGACGCCTGAAGCACTTGAAACGCACAAGCGGCATCGGCTTGGCGATAGCGTGTTTTGGCGGCATAACGCCCTGCAACGGGTGCAGCCCCCGAACACCAACTGACATCGGCGGCGTCAAGTTGGGCTGACAACAGCCAAGGATGGTCATGGCCTTGCACCACCCACAAAATATTTTGGGCCATGTCTTTGCGTGCCACAAACCAAGGTGTGTGCTCACCCCCACCGCGTTGCGCACCTTTTTCTTTGATGCCGCCAATTCCCAAGCCCTGACGCTGCCCCAGTGTGTAAAAACTCAAACCCACATGCTTGCCAATGGTCCGACCGCTAGGGTCTTTGATGGGTCCGGGTTCCTTGGAGATGTAGCGATTTAAAAAATCGCGGAAAGGTCTTTCGCCAATGAAGCAAATGCCTGTGGAATCTTTTTTCTTGGCGTTGGGCAGGCCAATTTCTTCTGCAATTTGGCGCACTTGCGTTTTAAGCAACTCGCCAACTGGAAACAAAGTTTTGGACAATTGCGCTTGGTTCAAGCGATGCAAAAAGTAACTCTGATCTTTGCTGTTGTCCAAGCCTTTGAGCAATTCGTGCAGCCCTGTCGCCTCATTCAAGCGAACGCGCGCGTAGTGGCCGGTGGCAATTTTGTCGGCGCCCACCTGCATGGCGTGGTCTAAGAAAGATTTGAATTTGATTTCGGCATTGCACAGAATGTCGGGGTTGGGCGTGCGACCAGCTTGGTATTCGCGCAAAAATTCTGCAAACACGCGGTCTTTGTAATCGGCGGCAAAGTTGACGTGTTCAATCTCGATGCCCACCACATCGGCCACGGCTGCGGCATCGACAAAGTCGATGTTGGCAGCGCAAAATTCGCTGTCATCGTCGTCTTCCCAGTTTTTCATGAAAATGCCCACCACTTCGTGGCCTTGCTTTTTCAATAAGTGAGCAGTGACTGCGGAGTCGACCCCGCCAGACAAACCCACAACAATTCGGTGATGCTTCATACATGCAATTATCCCTTGATCTAAATATCTATACTTGCGAGCATCATGTTGCCCGATTCACCCCCCACT
>JAJTGB010000084.1 GCA_021298995.1 Comamonadaceae bacterium
GGAATATGTGGCCAACGGCTTGAACCAAATCAGCAAAGACCATGGTGCCAGCAGCATCGGTGCATTGGTCAGCCCGCACAGCACCCTTGAAGAATTGCATCTGGCCAGCACGCTTGTTCGCTCATTGGGTTCTGACAACATTGATTACCGTCTTCGCAATGCCGAGTTTGCCAAAGCAGAAGGTGTGCGCTATTTGGGCACCTCCATTGCCAGCTTGTCTCAGCTTCAACGTGTGTTGGTGGTGGGCAGCAATTTGCGCAAAGACCATCCGCTGTTTGCGCAGCGCATTCGTCAAGCACAACGCAATGGTGCACATGTCAATGCCATCACTTCTAAAGCCTTGTTCAATGGCGCTGATGCATGGGCCATGCCTGTGAAGCATGCCGATATGCAAGAAGCCAGTGCCTGGGCGCAGAGCATGGCCAACGTGGCGGCTGCCATTGCAGCGGAGAAAGGCGTAACAGCCCCGTCCAATGGTCAAGCCACACCTGAAGCACAAGCCATTGCCAAGTCGCTCTTGGGCGGCGAGCGCAAAGCCATTTTGTTGGGCAATGCAGCAGCCCATCATGCCAATGCGTCTAGCTTGCTCAGCTTGGCCAAATGGATTGCTGAAAACACTGGCGCTACTTATGGCTACCTCACAGAAGCCGCCAACACGGTGGGTGCACAGTGGGCCAAGGCTCAGCCTCAAACAGGTGGTTTGAACGCTGCGCAAATGTTGGCCGGTGGTTTGAAAGCCGCTTTGCTGCTCAACACAGAACCCGTTGAAGATTCAGCGGCTGGCACCAAAGCCGTGGCAGCCTTGGCTGCCATGCAAATGGTCGTCACACTCAGCCCCTTCAAAACCAACATGGCTTTCTCAGATGTGTTGCTGCCTATTGCACCGTTCACAGAAACATCGGGCAGCTTCGTCAATGCAGAAGGTCGCTTGCAAAGCTTCCATGCGGTGGTCAAGCCTTTGGCTGAAACCCGTCCGGCTTGGAAAGTGTTGCGCGTCTTGGCCAATATGCTTGGATTACCCCAATTGGACTTTGAAACATCGCAAGACGTGTTGAAGCAAATCAGCGCCACACCCTTGAATCTCAGCAATGCTGTGGGTTCTGAAATTCGATTGGCGGGCCAAGTTGACACGCCTTGCGTGGCCTCTATTTATCAACTCGACAGTTTGGTGCGCCGCGCACCATCTTTGCAATTGACGGCAGATGCCAGAAATGCCGTTGCAAGTGCCCAAGCTGTTGCTGAAGGAGTGCACGCATGATCGACGCGCTGTACAACGGTGGTCTGAATGCCATCGCCACCACTTGGTGGGCCACAATGGTTTGGCCCGTTTTGTGGATCTTGATCAAAATTGTGTGCGTCTTGGCACCGCTCATGGGTGCCGTGGCTTACCTCACTTTGTGGGAGCGCAAGTTGCTCGGCTTCATGCAAGTTCGCATCGGACCCAACCGCGTGGGTCCTTTCGGTTTGCTTCAGCCCATTGCCGATGCCATCAAGCTTTTGACCAAAGAGCTCATCACACCCTCTGCTGTGGCTCCTGGCTTGTTCCGTTTAGGTCCCATCATGGCCATCATGCCGGCTTTGGCCGCTTGGGTGGCCATTCCCTTCGGACCTGAAGTGGCCCTGACCAACATCAATGCGGGCTTGTTGTTGGTCATGGCCATTACCTCTATTGAGGTTTATGGTGTGATCATTGCGGGCTGGGCCTCCAACTCAAAATACGCTTTCTTGGGTGCCTTGCGAGCTTCTGCGCAAATGGTGAGCTACGAAATTGCCATGGGCTTTTGCTTCGTGGTGGTCATCATGGTCACCGGCAGCATGAACCTCACCGAAATTGTGCTGCTTCAGGGCAAGGGCGAAATGGCCAACATGGGCCTGAACTTCTTGTCGTGGAACTGGTTGCCTTTGTTCCCCATCTTCTTGGTCTACCTCATCTCTGGTGTGGCAGAAACCAACCGCCATCCCTTTGACGTGGTGGAAGGGGAGGCCGAAATTGTGGCGGGTCACATGGTGGAGTATTCCGGCATGGGCTTTGCCATCTTCTTCTTGGCCGAATATGCCAGCATGTGGTTGGTCTCTATCTTGGCCGTGATCATGTTCTTGGGTGGCTGGATGTCGCCCATCGACAGTGCCTTGTTCAACTGGATTCCAGGTTGGATTTGGTTAGGTCTCAAAACCTTCTTTGTCGTATCGATGTTCATTTGGATTCGCGCCACCTTCCCGCGTTTCCGTTATGACCAGATCATGCGTTTGGGTTGGAAGATCTTCATCCCAGTCACCTTGGTGTGGCTGTTGATTGTGGGCGCGTGGTTGCACTCGCCTTGGAACATTTGGAAATAACCGGGTTAAGACATGTCTACTGTGGCTGTATCCAATTTCTCGCTCAAAGATTTCCTCAAAAGCTTCATGCTGTTTGAGTTGGTCAAGGGCATGGCCTTGACGGGGCGTTATGCTTTTCGTCGCAAGGTCACTTTGCAATTCCCTGAAGAGAAGACGCCTTTGTCGCCTCGCTTCAGGGGCTTACATGCTTTGCGCCGCTACGAAAACGGCGAAGAGCGCTGCATTGCTTGCAAGCTTTGTGAGGCAGTTTGCCCAGCCATGGCTATCACCATTGAATCGGATGTTCGTGCTGACGGCTCGCGCCGTACCACGCGCTACGACATCGATTTGACCAAGTGCATCTTCTGTGGTTTCTGCGAAGAAAGTTGCCCAGTCGATTCCATCGTTGAAACTTCCATTTTGGAATACCACGGTGAGAAGCGCGGCGATTTGCACTACACCAAAGAGATGCTCTTGGCAGTAGGCGATCGTTACGAAAAAGACATTGCTGCATCCAAAGCAGCAGATGCCAAGTACCGTTGATTGGCTGATTTACCAAACTAACAAGCGACAACCCATGGACGTCAAAACTGGTTTCTTTTATCTCTTCTCGGTGGTGCTCTTGTTTGCATCGTTCCGAGTCGTGACTGCGCGCAACCCGGTGCATGCCGTGTTGTTTTTGATGTTGGCTTTTTCACAAGCCTCTGGCTTGTGGTTGCTTTTGCAAGCAGAGTTCTTGGCCATGACCTTGGTCTTGGTCTACTTAGGTGCCGTGATGGTGCTATTTTTGTTTGTGGTGATGATGCTCGACATCAACCTTGACACCTTGCGCGCCGGCTTTTGGAAGCATTTTCCGTTGGCGGCTACCTTGGGTGCCTTGGTTGCGCTTGAGATGGCAGCGGTGCTCATGAGTGGTTTTAGAACTTCTGAGGCGCCCAAGTTGGCCGTCGAAGTGGGTCAAATGGGTCAGCAGTATTCCAACACCAAAGAGTTGGGTATTTTGTTGTACACCGACTACATCATGCCCATTCAAATTGCGGCTGCCATTTTGTTGGTTGCCATGATCGCTGCCATTGCGCTCACGCTGCGTGAGCGCAAAGACAGCAAGGCCATCAGTGCTTCCGAACAAGTCCATGTGCGTGCCAGCGATCGGTTGGTCATGGTCAAGATGGATGCTGTGAAAGTAGGCGAGGCGCCTAAAGCTCCTGAGGCGCCTGAAGCGCCAGTAACGCCTGAAGCTTCGGCCAAGGCAGATGCCCCCAAGGAGAGCAAATCATGACATTGACACTTGGACACTACTTGTCATTGGGCGCAATGCTGTTTGCCCTGTCGGTCATCGGTATCTTTTTGAACCGTAAGAATTTGATTGTGTTGTTGATGGCCATTGAGCTGATGCTCTTGGCGGTCAATATGAATTTTGTGGCTTTCTCCCACTATCTGGGTGACATGCACGGACAGGTGTTCGTGTTCTTCATCTTGACAGTGGCAGCAGCCGAATCTGCCATCGGTTTGGCCATCTTGGTGCTTCTGTTCCGTAACTTGAACAGCATCGATGTGGACAAGCTCGATTCGCTCAAGGGTTAAGAGGTTAAAAAAATATGAGCCAAACCCTCAACGCTTCAACGCTGCTTGCAGTGCCGCTGGCCCCCTTGGTGGGCTCTGCGCTAGCAGGTATTTTCGGAACTCAATTTGGTGGTAACTGGATTGGTCGCCGCCTAACGCACACGCTCACCATCTTGGGCGTTTTGATTGCGTTCATCTTGTCTGCCACAACTTTGAAAAGTGTGGCCATTGATGGCGCACGTTTCAATGAAACCCTCTACACCTGGATGATCGTTGGCGATCTCAAAATGGAGATTGGTTTCTTGGTCGATGGTCTTACCGCCATGATGATGTGCGTGGTCACCTTTGTGTCGCTCATGGTGCACATCTACACCATTGGTTACATGGACGAAGACGAAGGCTACAACCGTTTCTTTGCCTACATTTCTTTGTTCACCTTCTCCATGTTGATGCTGGTCATGAGCAACAACATGCTGCAACTGTTCTTTGGTTGGGAAGCAGTGGGCTTGGTGTCCTATTTGCTCATTGGCTTTTGGTTCAACAAGCCAACGGCCATCTTTGCCAACATGAAAGCCTTTTTGGTCAACCGCGTTGGCGACTTTGGTTTCATTTTGGGCATTGGCCTCATTGCGGCCTATGCTGGAACACTGAACTACACAGAAGCTTTTGCCAAAGCTGATGAACTGGGTGCACTCACATTGCCTGGTACCTCATGGATGTTGGTCACAGTCATTTGCATTTGTTTGTTCATTGGTGCGATGGGCAAGTCGGCACAGTTTCCCTTGCACGTCTGGTTGCCCGATTCTATGGAAGGCCCAACGCCAATCTCTGCATTGATTCACGCCGCCACCATGGTGACGGCTGGTATTTTCATGGTGGCGCGCATGTCACCCTTGTTTGAGATGTCGGAAACAGCCTTGAACTTCATCATGATCATCGGTGCCATCACCGCTTTGTTCATGGGCTTTTTGGGCATTATCCAAAACGACATCAAACGCGTGGTGGCTTACTCCACTTTGTCGCAGTTGGGTTACATGACTGTGGCCTTGGGCGCATCGGCTTACTCCGTGGCAGTGTTCCACCTAATGACGCACGCTTTCTTCAAAGCATTGCTGTTCTTGGCGGCTGGCTCTGTCATCATGGGCTTGCACCACAACCAAGACATTCGCTACATGGGCGGTGTGCGCAAGTACATGCCCATCACATGGATCACTGCATTGCTGGGTTCTTTGGCGCTCATTGGCACGCCATTCTTCTCGGGCTTCTATTCCAAAGACAGCATCATTGAAGCCGTGCACGAAAGCCATCTGGCTGCGGCAGGTTTTGCCAACTTTGCAGTGCTGGCTGGCGTATTTGTCACGGCCTTCTACTCATTCCGCATGTACTTCTTGGTGTTCCACGGCAAAGAGCGCTACGACCAGAACCCCGATGCGCACCATGCTCACGATGACTCGCACCATGACGCACATCATGATGACCATGGCCACAACAAGCCACATGAATCACCTTGGGTGGTCACTGTGCCCTTGATTTTGTTGGCCATTCCTTCGGTGGTCATTGGTTACATGACCATCAACCCCATGTTGTATGGTGAGTTCTTCAAAGACGCTATCTTTATCGATGCCGAGAAGCACCATGCTATGAAAGAGCTGGCCGCCGCATTCCACGGTCCTGTTGCCATGGCTATGCACGCTGTTTCTACCGCACCGTTCTGGCTCGCTTTGGCGGGTGTGGTGGTGTCTTGGTACATGTACTTGATCAACCCAGCAGTGCCGGCTGCCATTGGCAGGGCCTTGCGTCCCTTGGTGGTCATCTTGGAAAACAAGTACTACATGGACTGGATCAATGAAAACATCTTGGCCCGAGGCGCACGCGCATTGGGCACAGGTCTTTGGAAGATCGGCGATCGCACCTTGATCGACGGATTGGTCGTGAACGGCTCGTGGAAGTTGGTGGGCATGGTCTCCAACTGGACGCGCAAGCTGCAAACGGGCTATTTGTATCACTACGCACTGGTGATGATCTTGGGTATCTTTTTGCTCATGACGTATTTCGTCTGGCTCAACAAATAAGGATTTACAAAATGGGATTGTTGAGCCTTGCCATTTGGACGCCTATCGCGTTCGGCATAGTTTTATTGGCTTTGGGACGCGACGAACAGGCTAAGTCTGTGCGTTGGTTGGCTTTGGTCGGTGCTGTGGTCAGCTTTTTGGTCACACTGCCTTTGTACAGCGGCTTCCAACTCGACACGGCCGAGATGCAGTTTGTTGAGAAGCTTTCTTGGATCGAGCGCTTCAATGTCAACTACCACTTAGGGGTTGATGGTATTTCTTTGTGGTTTGTCATTTTGACGGCATTCATCAACGTCATCGTTGTGATTGCTGGCTGGGAAGTCATTACCCGCAAAGTCAACCAATACATGGCCGCTTTCTTAATTCTGTCCGGATTGATGATTGGCGTGTTCTCTGCATTGGATGGCTTGTTGTTCTATGTCTTCTTTGAAGCCACGCTCATTCCAATGTACTTGATCATTGGCATTTGGGGTGGCCCCAACAAGATCTATGCGGCGTTCAAGTTTTTCTTGTACACCTTGCTGGGCTCATTGCTCACCTTGATTGCCTTGATCTACTTGTACATCCAATCGGGCGGCAGCTTTGACATTGCCACATGGCACGAATTGCCTTTGTCTGCCACGGCGCAAAACTTTTTGTTCTTTGCCTTCTTTGCTGCCTTTGCCGTCAAAGTGCCCATGTGGCCCGTTCACACATGGTTGCCTGATGTGCACGTTGAAGCGCCAACCGGAGGTTCTGCTGTGTTGGCAGCCATCATGTTGAAACTGGGTGCCTACGGCTTCTTGCGTTTCTCTATGCCCATTGCCCCCGACGCTTCGCGTGAGTGGGCCACCTTCATGATTGTCTTGTCTTTGGTGGCCGTGGTCTATGTGGGTTTGGTGGCCATGGTTCAACAAGACATGAAGAAGCTGGTGGCTTACTCTTCTGTGGCCCACATGGGCTTTGTCACCTTGGGCTTTTTCATCTTCAATCCGCTGGGCGTGTCGGGTGGTTTGGTGCAAATGATTGCACACGGCTTTGTGTCTGCGGCCATGTTCTTGTCCATTGGTGTGTTGTACGACCGGGTTCACTCGCGAGAAATTTCAAGCTATGGCGGGGTGGTCAACACCATGCCCAAGTTTGCTGCCTTTGCGTTGCTGTTTGCCATGGCCAACTGCGGTTTGCCAGGCACGGCAGGTTTTGTGGGTGAGTGGATGGTCATTCTCGGCGCAGTCAAGTACGACTTCGTCGTGGGTTTGTTGGCCGCTTCTGCCTTGATCTTTGGCGCGGCTTACACCCTGTGGATGTTCAAGCGTGTTTACCTTGGCCCAGTGACCAATGACGATGTCAAAGAGCTGACGGACATCAATGCCCGCGAATTCACGGTCATGGCTTTGTTGGCCATCGCCGTTTTGTACATGGGCTTGTATCCAAAGCCTTTCACCGATGTGATGGAAGTCTCTGTGGCCAATTTGTTGGAGCACGTGGCTGCTTCCAAATTGCCTTGATCGCTTGTGATCAGCTGAAACTTAATGAATAGAGAGAATAGACATGATTGACTCAACCAGCTGGATGACGATCTATCCAGAAATCGTGTTGCTGGTGATGGCCTGCGTGATCGCGCTGGTCGACCTGCTGGTGACAAGCCCAAAGCGCACGGTGACTTACGTTTTGAGCTTGGCCTCCTTGGGTGGTGTTGCCTTGCTACATGCTTTCTACGCCGATGCTGGTCATACCCTGTATGGTTTTGGACGCCTGGTCGTGTCCGACCCCATGGGCCATTGGCTCAAGTGTTTCTCCACCATTGCCGTCATGGTCACTCTGGTTTATGCGCGTCCCTATGCGGGCGATCGTGACATGCTCCGCGGTGGCGAACTCTTCAGCCTGTCGGTGTTTGCATTGCTCGGCATGAGCGTCATGATCTCAAGCCAAAACTTCTTGGTGTTGTACCTCGGCCTTGAACTGCTCACCTTGTCTAGCTATGCGTTGGTGGCCTTGCGCCGCGACAACACCCAAGCCACAGAAGCGGCCATGAAGTACTTTGTGTTGGGTGCCATGGCTTCAGGCTTCTTGTTGTACGGCATGTCCATGTTGTACGGTGCAACGGGGTCACTTGATTTGGCCACTGTTTTCAAAGTGATTGCCAGCGGCCAGGTGAAGCACCAAGTGTTGGTGTTTGGTTTGGTGTTTGTGGTGGCTGGTTTGGCATTCAAGCTGGGCGTGGTGCCGTTCCACATGTGGGTGCCCGACGTTTACCAAGGTGCGCCTACAGCGGCCACACTCATGATTGCAGGCGCTCCCAAGTTGGCCGCCTTTGCCATTACCATTCGTTTGTTGGTGGAAGGCCTGTTGCCCATGGCCATCGACTGGCAGCAAATGCTGGCGCTGTTGGCCATTGCTTCACTGCTAATAGGTAACTTGGCTGCCATTGCGCAAACCAACCTCAAGCGCATGTTGGCCTACTCCACCATTGCCCAAATGGGCTTTGTTTTGATTGGCCTGATGTCGGGCGTGGTCAGTGGCAACGCT
>JAJTGB010000085.1 GCA_021298995.1 Comamonadaceae bacterium
GTGCCTTTGCCAAATTGTTTTTCAATTTGGGCCAGGGCTGCTTGCAGGGCTTTGGTTTTGTCGCTGTTTTGGTCGCTCATGAAAATCTCCTTGAGAATCAACGGGTTAAAAATGATGCATTCAGAAAGTTGATCAAAGACTGGATGCTTGAACAGTACTTTAACGGCATAGTCTTATGAAGTAAATAGATTTTTTAGTCAGTTTGCTTTACTATTTGGAAATGCCAGTCAATGACAGTTTTCAGTCAAATTCAGAGCCCAACACAGCCATGGCGCTTGCCATCGATGACCGCTGGCGCGAGACGCATTTGGGTCGGCTTTTAGGTCATGCCATGCGCCGCTTTGATGCGCGGGTGTTGGCGCTCATGGCGCACAACGATCAAGTGCCATTGGCACTTTCGAATTTGGCGGCCAGAGACCAAATCAGCGCAGCACACATTCACATCACGCGGCATTTGTCGCTTCAAGGCTCAAGACTCACAGACTTGGCTCAAGCCGCAGGCATGAGCAAGCAAGCCATGGGCAATTTGGTCGACCAATGCGAGGCTTGGGGCTTGGTCAAAAGAGAGCGTGATGGCCGAGATGCCAGAGCGCGGCAAGTTGTTTTCACAGAGGACGGCTTGGCTTGGTTGGCCGCATTTCAAATGGCTGTTGCGCAGGCCGAAAGCGAATTCAAAGCTTCAGTCGGCAACGAAATTGCCACGGTGGTGGCCTTGGGGTTAGAAGCCTACTGCATGTAAATCACGAACAAAGTTTCGACCGAGAGAGGACAGAGTGGCCTAAAATTGACCGCACACCCTAAAAGGGTTTCACAAAGCCGTTGCACGGCAAACAGCAGGAGACGACGATGCGCATTTTGATAGCAGAAGACGATCAGGTCTTGGCCGATGGCTTGTTGCGAACTTTGCGCAGCAGCGGTGCAGCAGTTGACCATGTGGCCAGTGGCACAGAAGCCGATGCGGCCCTCATGACCAACAATGAATTTGATTTGCTCATTTTGGATTTGGGTTTGCCCAAAATGCACGGTCTTGAGGTTTTGAAAAAATTGCGCTCGCGCGGTTCTACCCTGCCCGTTCTCATTCTCACGGCTGCAGACAGCGTTGAAGAGCGTGTCAAAGGTTTGGACTATGGTGCAGACGATTACATGGCCAAGCCGTTTAGCTTGCAAGAACTGGAAGCCCGCGTGCGCGCGCTGACCCGTCGCGGCATGGGCGGCGCAACGTCGCAAATCAAGCATGGCCCCTTAATTTATGACCAGTCAGGGCGTGTGGCCACCATTGACGGCAAGATGGTGGAGTTGTCTGCGCGCGAATTGGGTTTGCTAGAGGTCTTGTTGCAACGCACTGGCCGCTTGGTGAGCAAAGACCAGTTGGTGGAACGCCTGTGCGAGTGGGGCGAAGAAGTTAGCAACAACGCCATCGAGGTTTATATCCATCGCTTGCGCAAGAAAATTGAGAAGGGCCCCATTCGCATTGCGACGGTGCGCGGCCTGGGTTATTGCCTTGAAAAAATTCCAGGTTAATGGTGCCTTCAACACCGTTGGTGAATGAATCGTAAAAACTGGCAGATGTCCTTTTTTCGCCGCGAACAACGCTCGTTGTTTGGCGAAATTTTGGACTGGATGCTCACGCCTTTGCTCCTGCTTTGGCCAGTGAGTTTGGCGCTCACTTGGTTGGTGGCGCAAGGGCTTGCCAACAAGCCGTTTGACCGGGCCTTGGTTTACAACGTTCAAGCACTCGCGCAATTGGTCAAGCTAAGCCCGGATCAAAAAGGCGTCCAATTCAATTTGCCGCAACCGGCCAGTGAATTGCTTCGGGCTGATGATGCCGATTTGGTTTATTACCAAGTCACGGGTCCTCAAAATGAATTATTGGGCGGTGATCGAGATCTGCCACAGCCCCAAGAAGAAGAAAAACTCGTCAACTTCGAAGTCAAAATTCGCGACGATGAAATGCGCGGCCTTGAAGTGCGCGTGGCCTATACCTGGGTTCAATTAACCTCTGAAAAGTCGCCAAACAGAACAGGGCCGGTGTTGGTTCAAGTGGCCGAAACGCGAGAAAAAAGATCGGTATTGGCGACCGAAATTATCAAAGGGGTGATGTTGCCGCAGTTTGCAATTTTGCCTTTGGCGGTCTTGCTGGTTTGGTTGGCCTTGGTTCGCGGCATCAAGCCTTTGTCTGAATTGGAAGAGCGCATTCGCGCCAGAAAATCGGATGACCTCAGCCCATTGGATGAAAAAGCGGTGCCACTCGAGGTGGCGCCATTGGTGTCCTCGGTGAATGATTTGCTGCGGCGTTTGAAAGACTCGATCGGCACACAAAAAAGATTTTTGGCCGACGCAGCGCACCAATTGAAAACGCCGTTGGCAGGCCTGCGAATGCAAGCTGATCTCGCGCAAAGAAAAGATGCGGGAGAAGATGAATTAAAGCAATCGCTCAAGCAAATTGGCCGCGCAAGCGTTCAAGCAACCCACACCGTGAATCAGCTCTTGTCCTTGGCGCGCGCGGAAGTCGGCGGCGCCATTGATTTTCAAACGTGTGACATGGAAGCTTTGATCAGCGAAGTGCTCAACAATTCATTGCCCCATGCCATGGACAAGGGCATTGACCTGGGCTATGACGGCGTTGATTCAGAAAAGAAACGCAAATTTTTGAAGTTGCAGGGCAACCCAACCTTGCTTAAAGAAATGATTCGCAACTTGGTGGATAACGCCATTCATTACACGCCAAGTACCCCCGAAAGAATGGGCATCATCACCGTTCGTTTGCTTGTTGACCCTTACAGCCAAGCACTTGCCGTGCAAGTTGAAGACAACGGCCCTGGCATTGCCGCGGCAGAAAGGGAGCGTGTCTTTGAACCCTTCTACCGCGCACTTGGCAGCAACGTCGATGGCTCGGGCTTGGGCTTGCCCATTGTGCGAGAAATTGCGCAACGCCACGGCGCCAGCGTGACTGTAGAGGTAGCGCACCCTGGACAAGCATTGCCGGGTGCTTGCTTCACTATTCGATTTGCGCCAGCAGGTTAACTTGGCTTGTACAAGTTCAGTTGAAGTCGCTCGCGCTCAATGACCGCGCTGATGGCCTCGTTGGCAGACACTTTTTGCACGTGTGCCCACAATGCGGGGTAAGTGCTTGGGTCGATGCCGGCAATCGAGCCCCACCGAGTGAGCGTTAACGCATAGGCATCGACAGGCCCGATGTTGTCGCCAAACAGCCAGAGCGATGTTGACGATTGCACCAGGGCCTCTAATTCAGACAGCAGGCCTTTGTAGAGTTGGGTGTTGAACACTTTCAAATTGGCTTGAACGTCAGCCTGATCGCTGAATTTGTGCGGCATGAAAATGTGGGTGAAGGTGGGATGAATGGTGTTGTTCATCCATGCCAAAGTTTCAATCGCCTTGGCACGTGCAAAAGCTGCAGTTGGCAAAAACTGGCACTCAGGAAACTTTTGGTCAAGGTACAAAATGATGGCCACAATTTGGGTTATCACTTGACCGTTGTCGACCAGCACAGGCACCTGACCACGGGGGTTGATCGCTTTGTACTCGTCACCGTTTTGCTCGCCCTTGTGCAGTTTGACCATAACGGGTTCATAGCTTGCGCCAGACAGTTGTAACAGGCTGTGTGGCACAAATGAGCAGGCACCTGGCGAAAAATAAAGCTTCAAACTCATGATGGTTTCCTTGTGATTTCAATGTGGTCGGGATTGATTTGCTGCAAGGGGCGCTCCGGCTCACGCGGGCTGGGCGGCGCCCAACCCCAAGCCGTGAAGGCACCTTCTTGCCAAATGTAGAACAGGCCGTTCAGGATCATTAAAACCAGAATAAGCCAGCGCAGTTGGAGGTGTTTCATACAGGCCTCACGCTCACTTCTGCACTGTTGATTTTCACCAAGCCTTGGGGTGTTTGAATTTGCAAAACGCCTTGTGCATCAACGCCCTGGCACTTGCCTTGTTGGCCATCACTGCTTGTGACTTCCAGCCCCTTGATGGCGTCGCGTGCACGGAACCGAGCTTGCAACTCTGCAAACCCGTGGTTCTCAAACTTTAAAAGCGTGGCGATCAAGGGTTGAATAATGCGCTCAAGCACGGCAGGGGCATCAACGCCCGGCCAAAACTCGTCGATTGCGGCGGCAGGTGTTCTCAAGTCGCGCTCGATGGGTTGACGGATGTTCAAGCCCACACCGACCACCACATAGCTTTGGTCGCCTTGGCTGGCGGCTTCCACCAAGATGCCACCAAGCTTTCGTTGCTGGCACCACAAATCGTTGGGCCACTTCAATTGAACTTCTGCTCCAAGAGACTCGGCCAAGCTCAGGCCCACAGCCAAAGACAGCCCAGACCAATCGCTGGGTTGATAAGGAAGGCCAATTGAAAAAGTGAGAGCGTCGCCGAGCTCGCCTGACCACGTGCGACCCTGTCGGCCGCGGCCAGCTGTTTGACGTTCTGCGACCAACAAAATGGGCTCCTGACGCCCGGCTCTGGCGCGCCGCATAAGCTCGGTGTTGCTGGAATCTATTTCCGCCAGAATTTCGATGCCAAAGCCAGGCAGTTGCGGCACGACCGCTTCCCAAATGGCCTCAGCGGGCCAGCGGTGAACAGGTTTCCAATCGCTCAAGTTTGACCTTTGTCAGTCAATGGCGTTCAAGCCAGATTTTCAATCAAGCCTTCTTTTTCTTGACTTGCTTGAGCTCTTTTTTGAGCTTCTTGATTTTCTTCTCAATCTTTTTGATCTGGCTTGGAATTTTGGGCGTGGCAGGTCGGCGCTTAGGCGCTAACAATGTTTTGCGGCAATTGGGGCTGCCACACCAGCAAGGGTACTCGGCCTTGAGTTTGGGCGTGTAGGGCTCGTCAATGATCAAGCCGTAGTCGTAATTGAGTTCTTCTCCAGCCTTGATGTTGCGCAGGGCTTTGATGTAGATGCGGTCCTTGTCTTCATCGGCTTCACAGTTGGGATTGCAGCTGTGGTTGATCCATCTGGAAGAGTTGCCGCCGTGCAAGGCATCAATCACTTTGTCTTCGTTCACATGGAAATAGAAGGTGTGATTGGGGTCTGAGGGGTCGTGGGGGTGGCGGTCTTGCGCTTCGTCCCAGCTGATGACTTCACCCACATATTCAAACAAGGTCTCGCCTTCGGCAATGTCTTGCAATGCGAAAACACCTTTGCCATGGACACCGGAGCGTCGAACTTGCACGCGGCGGCCTGACGACGCTAGCACCTTTGACGCCTTGGTGGGGGCGTTGGGCGTGGAAGCAGGCTTTGAAGTCGATTTTGTCGACGTGAGATTATTTTTGACCACGGCGTTAAAAATTTGTTATGGTGAAAACATGTGGGCGCGCGTGTGCGCGTGCCCGTGTGTGTACACGTGCGCATGCGCGCACGCGAGACCGGATTGTATGAGATGAAAACATTGGTTATTGCAGAGAAGCCTTCGGTGGCTCAAGATATCGTGCGTGCTTTGACGCCGATTGCGGGTAAATTTGAGAAACACGAGGACCACTTTGAGAGTGAAACCTATGTGGTCACCAGCGCGGTGGGCCACTTGGTCGAAATTCAGGCGCCCGAGAAATTTGACGTGAAACGCGGCAAGTGGAGCTTTGCCCACTTGCCCGTCATCCCGCCCTACTTCGACTTGAAGCCGGTAGACAAAACCAAAACCAGGCTGAATGCCGTGGTCAAGCAGGCCAAGCGCAAAGACGTGAGCGCCTTGGTCAACGCCTGCGACGCGGGGCGAGAGGGTGAACTCATCTTCCGCCTTATTGAACAATACGCGGGCACGCAGAAGGCGGGGCAGACCATTCCCTTGGGCAAGCCCGTGCAGCGCCTCTGGCTGCAGAGCATGACACCACAAGCCATTCGCGATGGCTTTGACAAGCTGCGCTCAAATCAACAGATGCAAGGCCTGGCCGATGCTGCGCGCAGCCGCTCTGAGGCCGATTGGCTGGTGGGCATCAATGGCACCCGTGCCATGACAGCCTTTAACTCACGTGATGGTGGTTTCTTTTTAACCACAGTGGGCCGTGTGCAAACGCCTACGCTGGCTGTGGTGGTGGAGCGCGAAGAGCAAATTCGCAAGTTCATCAGCCGCGACTACTGGGAAGTGCACGCACAGTTTGATGCCGTTGCAGGCACCTATCCCGGCAAGTGGTTCAACACAGCTTGGAAAAAAGACGCCGAAGACGCTGAGAAAAAAGCCGATCGCGTGTGGACGGCTGCCGAGGCCGAGGCCATTGTGCAAGCCGTTAAAGGTGCCAAAGCTACCGTCACAGAGGAAGCCAAGCCCACCACGCAAGCCAGCCCGCTGCTGTTTGATTTGACGTCTTTGCAGCGCGAGGCCAACGGTAAGTTTGGTTTCTCGGCTAAAACCACTTTGTCGCTGGCGCAGTCTTTGTATGAGCGCCACAAAGCCCTCACCTACCCCCGTACCGATTCACGTGCCTTGCCCGAAGACTACTTGCCCGTGGCCAAGGACACCTTCAACATGTTGGCCGACAGCGGCATGAAGCATTTGGCACCCCATGCCCTCACAGCGCTCAATAACGGCTATATCAAGCCTTCTAAGCGAATTTTTGACAATGCCAAGGTCAGCGATCACTTTGCCATCATTCCCACCTTGCAGGCCCCTTCTGGCTTGTCTGACGCGGAACAAAAGCTGTACGACCTGGTGGTGCGCCGCTTTATGGCGGTGTTTTTCCCCAGCGCCGAGTACATGGTGACCACCCGCATCAGCACGGCTGCAGGCCACAGTTTTAAAACTGAAGGCAAAGTCTTGGTCAAACCAGGTTGGTTAGCCATCTACGGCAAAGAAGCGGCCGATGAAGTGGACGATGCCAAAGAAGGCGACAAAGGTCAAAACTTGGTGGCCGTTGCTCCAGGCGAAAAAGTGGGTGTAGGCTCGATTGAAACCAAGCCGCTCAAAACACGCCCACCTGCCCGCTATTCAGAAGCCACATTGTTGGGTGCCATGGAAGGCGCCGGCAAGATGGTGGACGACGATGAGTTGCGTGAAGCCATGCAGGAAAAAGGTTTGGGCACGCCTGCCACGCGCGCGGCCATCATTGAGGGCCTGATCAACGAGAAATACATTTTGCGCGATGGTCGTGAAATGATTCCTACCGCCAAAGCCTTCCAACTCATGACCTTGCTGCGCGGCTTAGGTGTGGAAGAGTTGTCCAAGCCCGAACTGACAGGCGATTGGGAATACAAGCTATCGCAAATGGAGCACGGCAAACTCAGCCGTGAAGACTTCATGCGCCAAATTGCCGACATGACCGAACGCATCGTCAAAAAAGCCAAAGAATACGATCGCGACACCATTCCCGGTGACTACGCTACTTTGAGCACTCCCTGCCCCAACTGTGGCGGCATCGTGAAGGAGAACTATCGCCGGTATGCCTGCGTCGGTAAAGATGCTGCGGCCGATGACACAGCCGCTGCGGGTTGCGGGTTCTCGTTTGGCAAAACACCTGCGGGCCGCACTTTTGAACAAGCTGAAGTGGAGCAATTCTTGCGTGACAAGAAGATTGGTCCCCTGGAAGGTTTTCGCTCCAAAGCGGGCTGGCCATTCACTTCTGAAATTGCACTCAAGTACAACGAAGAAGAAAAGAATTGGAAGCTAGAGTTTGACTTTGGCAACGACAAAAACGCCGAAGAGACAGGCGAGATTGTCGACTTCACTGGCGGCGAGTCCTTGGGCGCATGTCCGAAATGCGGCGGCGCTGTGCATGAGCACGGCAGCAATTACGTGTGTGAAAAATCGGTGCCCACTGAAGCGCAAACCACCCCCACTTGTAATTTCAAGAGCGGCAAAATTGTGTTGCAACAAGTGGTGGAGCGCGAGCAAATTGCCAAGCTGCTGAGCGCAGGCAAAACAGACTTGTTAGAAAAATTTGTGAGCAATCGCACACGCCGCGCCTTCAAAGCCTTCTTGTCATGGAATGCTGAAGAAGACAAAGTGGTGTTTGAGTTTGAACCCCGCACCAGCAAGTTCCCGCCGCGCAAGACGCCTGCTAAATATGCAGCTGGCGCTAAAACGGCTGCGGGTAAAGAGGCTGGCAAGACGGCTGCTAAAACCGCCAAAGCACCTGCCAAAAAAGCAGCGGCTAAGAAAACGGCTGCCGCTAAAACACCGCGCAAAGCGGCGGTGGGCAACCTCACGCCCAGTGCAGATTTGGCCGCCGTCATTGGCACCGACAAAGTGGCACGCACGGAGGTGGTTAAGAAGTTGTGGGACTACATCAAGGCGCAAGGCTTGCAAGACCCCACCAACAAACGCGCCATCAACGCCGATGCCAAACTCAAACCCGTGTTTGGCAAAGATCAAATCACGATGTTTGAATTGGCGGGTTTGATTGGCAAGCACTTGTCTTGAAATAATTTATCCTTGCATATTCGTCACAGCGT
>JAJTGB010000086.1 GCA_021298995.1 Comamonadaceae bacterium
CGAGCGCATGTTCATTGGCACCGGCGCAAGGCACCCTGATCGGGTAGTGATGCGATTCTTTGAAGTGGCTTGAATCATTGATTCATTGAAGCGTCACACAAACAAAAACCCCCGATTGCATATCGCAATCGGGGGTTTTATTTTGAGGACTCACATTTGCAAGTTTTAGCTTGCAAACAAGTGGTCCTTAGTGCATGGCCGTACCTTGTGAAGTGGTACCGTCAAAGCTTGGGAAGCGAACGTTTTCAACGAGCTCCTGAACTTCTTTAGAAGGTTCTTTGGTGATCAAAGACACAATGATGATCACTGCAAAACCCAGCGGCACACCGAAGATACCAGCAGAGATAGGCGCAATGTCCCACCATGTGTTGGCCTTCAGAATTTCAGGCGTCAAGCTACCGTTGTGGAACAAGCCGTACATCCAAGGATGTGTCTTGACCATGTAGTAGAAAGAAATGCCCAAACCAGCCAACATGCCCAGTGAGGCGCCCCACTTGTTGGCACGCTTCCAGAAGATGCCAAGGGTCAACGCTGGGAAGAAGGCCGCAGCAGCAAATGAGAATGCCGCAGACACTAGGAACAAAATGTCCGCCATGCGCAGTGATGCCACATAAGCAGCAGCCAATGCAACGAACACCAAAATGACTTTGGAGAGCGCTACACGGCGGCTAGCAGATGCATTGGGGTCAATCACTTTGTAGTACAGGTCGTGTGACAAAGCATTGGCAATGGTCAGCAACAAGCCATCGGCAGTGGACAAGGCCGCAGCCAAACCACCGGCTGCAACCAAACCAGAAATCACGAACGGCAAGCCGCCAATTTCAGGTGTGGCCAACACCACAATGTCACCGCCCAAGCGGATTTCTGCCAACTGCAAGATGCCGTCTTTGTTGATGTCAGACACCGCCATGAGGGTTGGATCCACCACATTCCATCGCGCAATCCATCCCGGTAGCTGATCCATGGGGGTACCCACCAGCAGCGTGTAGATGTCATACTTCACCAACACTGCCAAAGCAGGCGCTGTAAGGTACAGCAAGCAGATGAAGAACAAAGACCATGCCACTGACTCACGCGCTTCACGCACCGAAGGCACGGTGTAGAAGCGCATCAGAATGTGCGGCAAAGCGGCAGTACCAATCATCAAACAGAACACCAATGCCAAGAAGTTCTTGCGTGCAATGTCTCTGGCTGCGTCATCTTTACCGGGGAATGGCTCAGCATGGCGTAAAGGTGGCGCGGCACGTGCAGTGTTAGCGGTGCGTGCGGCAGTGTAAGCCGCCTTGGCAGCAGCTTCATCCTTTGGCAAAGCTGCAAGAGCTTTCTCGGCAGCCTTGATCTCAGCTTCTGGTGCGTTGGCTGCCTTCAGCTCTTCCAGCTTTTTAGTAGCTGCTTCTTTGTCAGCTGCATAGGCTGCAGGAACATCCTTCAGTTTTTCTGCCGCAGCATCTGCCTGTGCTTTGAAAATACCACGAACTTCAAGTTCCTTGGGGTCTTTCAGCAGTTGCTCTTCTTTGGCAGTTACTTTTTCAAGCAAGTAGCCATAAGAAATCTGAGGCACTGGCATGTTGGTGTGCTTCACCGACAGCCACACCACGGGAATCATGTAAGCAACGATCAAGATGAGGTACTGCGCCACCTGAGTCCAGGTGACTGCGCGCATACCACCCAAGAACGAGCAGACCAAGATACCAGCCAAGCCCACATACACACCCACATCAAATGACAAGCCTGTCAAACGAGCAGTGATCAAGCCGACGCCAAAAATTTGGGCCACCACATAAACGAAGGACACCAAAATGGCCGCAAACACACCAATCAGACGTGCCATGTTGCCGCCGTAGCGTGCGCCCAAGAAGTCTGGGATGGTGAACTGGCCAAACTTACGCAGGTAAGGCGCCAAGAACAAAGCCACCAAGCAGTAGCCACCTGTCCAACCCAAGATGAAGGCCAAGCCGCCATAACCTGTGAGGTACAGCGTACCGGCCATACCAATGAAGGACGCAGCTGACATCCAGTCAGAGCCCGTGGCCATGCCGTTGTAAATAGCGGGCACACGGCGGCCAGCCACATAGTACTCGGCTGCATCGTTGGTGCGACTCATCACACCAATGCCGCCGTACAAAAGCACCGTAGCTGCCAAGAAGGCGTAGCCAATGTACTCTTTAGGCATGCCCATTTGCTCAAGGAATGCCAGCAAAATGACGAAGGCTGCGAAGCCGCCTCCGTAGAATAGAAAAACTTTGTTCAGAGATTTCTGAAATTGGCTTTGGGTTTGGCCTTCGCCTCCAAAAACGCTCATGATTCGTCTCCTTCTGATACGCCGTATTCTTTGTCAAGGTTATTCATATAACGTGCGTAGTACCAAATGATCAGGCAATAAACAATCAGCGCACCTTGTCCAGCCACCCAAAATGAGAATGGCCAACCAAAAAAGCTGAACGTCAAATCGCGCGAAAAATACAAAAGTACGAAGGTCACTGAAAACCACAGTGCCAGCAATAGCCCCGTAATTCTCAAATTCTTGCTCCAGTATTCCTGGTGCCGTGCAGTGAGCTGCATTCTCGTCTCCTTATGTTAAAAAAATACCAACTAACAAACTTGAACTTCTTGGCCACCTTGGGTGGCCTTCGCCATCAACCTGGTCCGTCTAATTTCAGCCCTGTTTCTCTTTCGAGCTGAGCTGCCACCTTGGGCTCGAAACCATTCAGGTGACGCATCACCGCCAATGCTTCGTCCGGTTGATTCAATTCCATGTGAACCCGTGCCATTTGGTACCAAGCGAAGGGGCTCATTGATTGAAGTTGCGTGTTGCGCTTGAAAGCCTCCAAGGACTCTTCAAGCTTTCGCTGACGCACCAGCACCAAACCCAAACCGTACCAAGCGCGGTCAAATTTCTCATCCAGCTGAAGGGCGGCCTTGAATGCAACTTCCGCCTCTTGGCTTCGACCTAGCTCTTCACACACAAATCCCACATTGAAGTGCGCGTTGGCGTTTTTCGGTGTTTGAATCAGGGCCCGCTCAAAATAGCTCAGCGCCTGAATCAAGCGGCGGTTGTTCAACTCTTCGAACCCCAGACTGTTGAGCGCCAAAGCATCAAAGGGGTTGATCTCGAGAATTTCTTGAAACACCTCATGGGCTTTGGCGCGCAGGCCAAACACCAAGAGGGTCTTGGCCTTGAATTTCAACCACAAGCATCTGCTGCGACTGTCTGAATTGGTATTGGCTGGCACCATGTGGGTGTTTACTGACATGAAGCAATTCCCATCTCAAGGCACATTTCTATTTTCAGTTGCACCACCACCACCCAGGCAATGATGAGCCAGCTGCTGGTGGCCAAAGGAATATGCTGATCCAAGATCAACCTGGGGCTGATTTTGCGAGTGATCCACAAAGCAGGCTTAGAAGCCACATCGAGCAATTGCCAGAAAACGTTGTTGTCGCGGTTGGCGCCAGCCAACAATCCCAATAGGAATCGCCCGACGATGAACATGAGAGATAGTTCAATCAGACTTTTGGCAATGACAACAGCAAGCAACATAGGACTTTCTTGACTTAGGTCAATGAATTTTTCGGATTCTATGAATTAGCCCGATGTCCGCCTAATCAAAAGAAAGACCTTTTCAAAAATAAGTAAATTCCGAAAATTTGCGATTGATTCGCAGCTTCATTCGAGGAAATTAGTTTCCTGACTTCTGCCTTACAAATTTTGACTGAATCTCATACCTTGCGAGGTGCTTTTTACGAGGGAAAACACCGACAAAAAAGTATCTTTTTTTTGCAGGTTGCAGGTCAATAAGCTAGGTGCAAATCAGATTTCACTGAAGCTCATTTGGTTGAAGTTGACTGGACTCATGCCATGCCAAATTGATATGGTGAAGATCAAAATTGGTATTAGACATCTAACGAGGCCAAGAATAGATTCAAATAGCGATAAATACTTTTGAACATGACCCAACAGAATCCACCCTCCGTGAGAGGTTTCGTCATTGAGCGTCAAGACGGACAAGCTCAACTGCCAGGAAGCTTGCACACCAACCGCAAACTCTCTCAATGGGTGAGCTTGCACACGCCGGGCCAAATTGAAATTTTGACCGGCAAAGCCGAATTAGGACAAGGCATTCTGACGGCGCTGCGCTTGATGGCCGCCGAAGAACTAGATGTTGACTTAGCGCAAATCAGCTTAATCAGCGCCAGCACTTTGCGCGGACCCGATGAAGGCGTGACCTCTGGCAGCTTGTCGGTGCAAGACAGTGGCGGTGCCATTCGCCATGCTTGCGCCCATCTGCGAGGTTTGGCATTGCAACGCGCCTCTTCGCAAACAGGTGTGCCAAGCGATGCCATCACTGTTCATGCAGGTGCATTGCATGCGGCCGATGGGCGTGTATTGGGCGACTACTGGCAACTTTTAAAAAATATCGACCTGGACATTGAATACGACGGTCAATACCTTCCCAAAGAGCCCCATCAACGTCGGCTTCTAGGAAAAAGCGATAACGCACGGGTCGACCTGCAAGACAAGGTCTTTGGGCGTGCCCGCTTCATTCATGATTTGCGGTGGCCAGACATGCGCCATGGCCGTGTTGTCAGAGCACCTTCGCTGACTGCTCAGCTAAGAGGTTTGCCAACTGACTTGCTCGGACAAATACCGACCGACGTGCAGTGCTGGGCAGATGGCAGTTTTGTGGCCGTGGTGGCTCAACAAGAGCACCTGGCTCACACGTGGTCAGAGCGAGTGGCCAGTGCACTGACCTGGCAGTTAACAGACCAATTGCCCACGCAACACAATTTGCCCGAGTTTTTGCGCCAAGCCGAACATCAGACCACGGTGCCCTTCCAACAAGGTCAAGCCGACTGGGCAGCTCAAGCCAACCTGCCTGGCCAACGTTTTGAAGCATCATTTTTCAAGCCCTATTTGGCCCACGCCTCCATTGGGCCGTCTTGTGCGGTGGCACGCTGGGATGGCAGCCACCTTGAAATCTGGACGCACAGCCAAGGCATCCACAACTTGCGCGATGACATTGTGTTGGCTTTGACCAAGCGGCTACCTGATCTCTCACGCAAAGACATCACGGTCCATCACGTTGAGGGGGCTGGGTGCTATGGCCATAACGGCGCAGATGACGTGGCTTTTGATGCCGTGCTAATGGCTTTGAAATATCCTGGCGTCCATGTGCGCGTGCTTTGGACACGAGAAGACGAGTTGGCTCATGCACCGTTGGGTGCAGCTCAAAGCGTACAACTTCAAGCCTGTGTAGACCCTAGCGGCCAAATCACTCACTGGCAGCACGAGCTTTGGGCCAATGGCTACAGCTCACGCCCAGGTCGAGCTCGCTCATCCACTTTATTGGCAGCCAGTCAAATGGCGGGCGGTGAGCCCTTGCCTATCGCCATCAATCCGCCATTGGCTGCCGGTGGTGGCGCCGATCGCAATGCTGTGCCTGGTTATGCTGTGGCCAATCTGAATGTCATCAACCACCGATTGATGGTGATGCCATTGAGAACATCGGCCATGCGAGGACTTGGTGCATTTGCCAATGTGTTTGCCATCGAATCTTTCATGGACGAAATGGCCATCGCCACCAACCAAGACCCCTTGGCATTTCGTCTGCGACACATGCAAGATGAGCGCGCCAAGGATGTGCTTCAAGCGGTGGTCCAACGTTCCAAGTGGTGGTCATCCCCATGTCAAGAAGGCCTTGGACATGGTATGGCTTGGGCACGCTACAAAAATTCGGGCGCATGGTGCGCGGTGCTTGCGCGCGTTGAAGTTGGCGAGCAAGTAAGCGTGCTCAATTTGGACCTGGCAGTTGACGTGGGAATGGTGGTGGACCTGGATGGCGTGATCAACCAAACCGAGGGCGGCGCATTGCAAAGTCTCAGCTGGACGCTGAAAGAACAAGTCAACTTTGACAATCAGCATGTCACGTCGCGTGACTGGACCAGCTACCCCATCTTGCGATTTAACGAAGTTCCTGAAGTCTGCGTTCATGTGCTAGACCGCCCTGACAAACCACCGCTCGGTGCCGGAGAGGCAGCACAGGGCCCTGTAGCGGCCGCCTTGGCCAATGCTGTGAGCCAAGCCCTTGGACTGCGACTGCGCCAACTGCCCTTAACGCCTGACCAGTTGCTTCTGGCTATTCATTCCGAAGCTAACTCATGAAAACATGAACACCTGAAAACACTGGAGCCCCAATCATGCAAGTCAATGGTCAGACCGTGACACAAGAATTGAATCCGCAGCGCTTGTTGCTGTCGGTATTGCGCGACGAGCTTGGCCTGAGTGGTCCAAAGTTTGGCTGCGGGCAAGGCGAATGCGGCGCATGCATGGTGCTGGTCGATGGCAAACCACAAACATCGTGCAACTTGCCAGTGTGGTCTGTTCAAGACTCACATATCACCACCTTAGAAGGCTTGGGTACGCCCGAAGCGCCTCATCCAGTCCAAACTGCCTTTTTGGAAAACCGGGCTGCGCAATGCGGCTTTTGTGTTTCAGGTATCGTGATATCTGCTGCGGCTTTGCTAAACCATCAGCCCAATCCTTCGCGTCAAGACATTGCGCAGGCACTCGACAAACATTTGTGCCGTTGCTGCGCGCATGTGCGAATGATTCGGGCGATTGAGCAGGCCGCGCAACACATGCCACCTGTGGCCCTTCAAGACTGATCAATTGACAAACAACTCCCCCCAGAAAGAAAACAACAATGCTTAAAAATTGGTTGATACCTCAAGGCGCAGGCAACCCCATTGGGGGACTGCAATTTTGCGGGTGCGGCTTGCGCACCATGATGCCAACCGGCAATGAAGCGGGCATCTCATTAAGGCGCCCTCCCGTCATCATCAAGGGCAAACGTGCTCGCACCGTGGATGTTCATGCACATTGTTTTTTTCAATCTGCCATTGATTTGATGGGTGACGAAGCCCCCAGCGTCATTCCTCCCGTCAAAGGCGTCCCTGAACACTTCATCGACATCCCCTCACGCCTGTCCGCCATGGACCGCATGGGTATTGATATGCAGGTGCTCAGCATCAATCCCTTTTGGTATCGCAAGGACCGCGATACAGCAGAAGCCATCTGCCGCATCAACAACGAAGGTCTGGCCGAGCTGTGCGCGAGGGAACCCAATCGATTTGCTGGCTTTGCTTCTTTGGCCATGCAGTTTCCAGATCTCGCGGTGCAGCAACTTGAAGAGGCTGTTCGCAAATACGGCCTCAAGGGCGCAGCCATTGGCGGCAGTGTTGCTGGCCGTGATTTTTGCCATCCCGAGTTTCATCCTGTGCTGGCCAAAGCTGAGGAGTTGGGCGTGATGTTGTTCATCCACCCCCAAAGTACGCCCGAATTGCAACACCGCTTCAAGGGCAACGGCTGGTTGGCCAACACCATTGGCAATCCATTGGACACCACCATTGCATTGGAGAAACTCATTTTCGAGGGCATCTTTGACCAATACCCCAAGCTCAAAGTGTTGGCGGCACACGGCGGCGGATTTTTAGGCTCCTATGCACCTCGCATGGACAGGTCTTGCTTCGTTTCCCCGAAGAACTGCAACCCTGATATTGTTTTGCGCAAAAAGCCATCTGAATACATGCGACAAATTTACGTCGACTCTCTGGTGTTCACACCAGAGGCCTTGCGCCATTTGGCGGCTGAAGTTGGCGCGGGACAAATTATGATTGGCACTGATCACCCCATTCCTTGGGAAGAAGACCCGGTGACCCATGTCATGAGTACCCCTGAGCTGAGCGACGATGACCGCTTGGGTATTCTTGGAGAAAACGCCATTCAGGTTCTCGGACTGAATGTTTGAGTGACCTCACAAATTTTTAGAGTGTTTCGATTTTTATTAAGGAGACAATGATGAAGCAATTTCAATTGCAACAATTGGTGAAGCAAGTCGCCACAACGGTGGCCTGCGTTGCAACTTTGGGTTTGAGTGCCCAAGCGCAAGCGCAAGCAGCCTACCCTAACAAACCTATCCGCATGATCATTCCGTTGGCCGCTGGCAGCGCAGTGGACGTGGCGGCACGCTTGCTGGCTCAGAAAATGTCGGTCAACATGGGCCAGCCCATCGTGATTGAAAACATCACTGGTGCAGCCGGCATCATTGGATCAGAGCGTCTGGCCAAAGCGGCGCCAGATGGCTACACCATTGGCGGCTTCAACGACAGCGTCTTGACCATGGTGCCCAACCTGAACCCCAATACGCCCTATAACCCGATCAACGACTTTTCCTACATCACCCAAGCTGCAATCATCGATTTCACAGCGGCAGTGCCGATGGACTCCCCTTTCGCGCACAACTTGGTATCGATCTTAGACATGTGCCCTACAAAGGCGCAAGCCAAGCAGCACAAGATGCTGCAGCTGGAATGGTCAATGTGACCTTTCAGGGCATCGCTACTGTCTCTGCGCTGGTGAAAGGCAACAAGCTTCGAATGATTGGTGTTCCCGCCAAAACCCGTCACCCCGAATACCCCAATGTGCCAACCTTTGAAGAGGTGGGCGTGAAAGGTTTTGAGTTCAGCACCTGGTTTGCGCTGACAGCACCCCCAGGAGTACCCAAGGACATCATTAACCTTCTCAACCGCGAAGCTGTTAAAGCCTTGGCCGATCCAGAAATCAAGGCACGCTACGCCGGTCTGGGCCTCAAAATCACAGGCACCACGCCAGACGAGTTTGTAGCGCTTACCAAAGACCAACTGTCTCGCTACGGCAAAGTTATTCGCGACGCCAAAATCAAGAGCGATTGATTCCCCCAAACTGGCCACACCATGCATGAAGTGTTTGGTGTGGCTAACTGCCTAATTGCCAGGGTGGAATCTGCACAGAGTCTGATGCTCACAAAGGTTTGATCAATCAGATCGCTTCATCGGTTTTTTGGCATTGGCATACGCATGAAGCCCAGCTTCGCGATCTATGGGTACAGTCGTGGAAATGGTGGTTTGTGTTGGCGGCTGCAAATGTGGCGGATAAAAAGCTAGCTTTTGATTTTGCGCTAGTTTATGGGTTCGATCCAAATCTAAATCGCGCTCGTTAACGCCACTGGGAGCAACACATACCCCATTGATGATTTCCAAATCAAACCACCATCGTTTGAAGGCGTTGCGCATGCCAGCGCCAATTTGATCATCGTAATCAATAAGCGCTCTTCTAGCACTGGGAACCTGGATAGACAATTCAAGCAAGCGCGCTGATTCAACCAAATCTTCTCTGTTGTATGGGCAGGTTTTCATGCATCGTCCACAGGCGGAGCCCTTCATGTTGGTTAAGCGGTATTTACCGCATTTTTCAACATCGGGTTTCCATATTTCATAGCCATTGAACATGACCTTGGGGCCAAAAGGTATGGCATTGCATGGACATTCGCGCGCGCACTTGAGGCACATGTTGCACACCGATTGCAAACCAAAATCGATGGGTTGGTCAAATGCCAAAGGCAAGTCGGTGGTTAGCAATACGCTCTTTGATCGAGGCCCAATGAATGGGTTTAAAACCAACTCACCGATGCGCGAGAGCTCACCTAATCCGGCCAATAAAGTGGCAGGAATGTGCAAAATATCCGAATCCGCGTTGGTGTGTGCACGGGAGGAAAAGCCTAGGCGGCGCAAATGAGCACCCATGACACCCGCGATGAATGCGCCTCGCATGTACCCCCGCATCGACTGTGCGCCCGAAATCCAATCATCGCCGGAAGCACCCTCCATGGTTTCAAATCCTTGGTCAAGCAACATCACAATGCAGTGTTTGTGTGTGGGCTCAATGGGCTTGCCTTGCTGCGCTTCATGTGAATAAAACATCCAAGGTTCTGCTTCGCAAATGCCAACCAAATCAGCACCCAAAAAATAGGCCAGGGCTTTGATTGAATCTGCATTTCTTTGCGTATCTGACAAATCTTCGTTGGTGTTTGCAGGCTCAAGGCGCTCGTAGGTTCCTTGCAGGGGCACCATGTTGCGTATGAGGGGCGTCATGGCATACGCTAGTGGGTGCTTGGTGGCAAAGCGCATGCGCTGCACCTTGGCTTTTTCACCTAAATCGCCAGCAAGTGCACGGGTGAATAAATCGGCTCGCTTGCTGTTGCGAATGATCTCCTCGCGAATGATGAGCGTAGTAGGTTCTGGCACACGCTTCAATGTTTCCATGGGGTAGCGGCCTAAATGCAAAGGGCGCAGTTGAGCTTCGGCTTCTTCCCAACCTGGTCGAGTGCCGTGCTTACCCATGTAGGCGTCGGAATCTGGCCAATCCAAGGAAGCGTCTGGGGCTATTGGCAGATCAATTTCCAATGGCAAATCGGTGCTGATGGCAGCCAGTGCAAAGCCAGACTTTAGAAAAGGCATTTTGAGCAAACCGTTTTTTGCTCGCACAATGCCTGCGCGTTGTGCCAACGCTTCTAAGTTCAAAAGCGTGTTGCCAGCGACATGACCACGTGCGCTGTACCCCAGAGCGCGAATATAGCCAGCCAAGACAACGGCCACTTCGGTGGCGCGTGCGTCTGTTCGGGCTTTGTTGCTGCCATGCAGCCAATTGGCGCCAGGCTCTCCTGATTTGGGCTCGCGACTGAACTCAACCAGAATGATCAAAGCATGCGTGTGCTTCGGCGTATCACTTAAAAAGTCAGTAGCCTCAATGGCACACACACCGGCCAGCGTGGCATCTAAAAAATAAGCAGATGCTTTGAGATTTTTACTTCGGACGCTTAAATTGTCGGGCAGGGGTGCACATGCATTGGCTTTCTCGCCATCCAAGTACTGCTCAAAAAGCGTTTGATACGTTGACAGGGCATGATTGAGCGAATTAGGGCCCGCAGGATATTGATCCTTGGGTGATGAAGCCTTGATTTCTAGGGCCTGGGCATCTCGGGCTAGCAGCTCAGTGGGCAAATCTCCCATGTCGAAATGCCGAGAGCGATTTGAAAATATACGTGTCATGAATCACAGTATCGTTAAAAAATAGATACAGGAATATCCTGTATGTACGAATTGCCCATTGATGCGCACGATATGTTGCAATAAGTACAGGATACTCCAAAATATTCTAAGAATGCGATTCCACTTCAACGAACGACTCAAAGAAAAGGGTTGATGAGATATGAAAATTAAAGCAGTTGTTTTTGATGCCTACGGTACGCTGTTTGATGTTTACGCCATTCAAGCTTTGGCTGAAGAGATCTACCCAACTCACGGGGCTGATATTGCAGTGAAGTGGCGCGACAAGCAAATTGAGTACACCAGGCTGATTACCCAGTCAGATCCGCACAACGCATCTGGCAGCCAATACTTTCAACCGTTTTGGGAACTAACACGCTTGTCCTTGGAGTACACCTTAGACCGTCTGAAATTGAACCGTGAATCTGGGGAGGTTGAAAAATTGATGCAGCAATATGCGCACTTAAACCCATTTCCAGAAAATTTGTCAGTCCTTCAAAAAATCAAGGGCATGGGACTCACTACAGCCATTCTCTCCAATGGCAGTAAAGACATGCTTGCTTCTGCGGTAAAGAGCGCAGGCATGAAAGATGTTTTAGACCATGTCATTTCAGTCGATTCCATTCGCTTGTTCAAAACATCGCCAGAAAGCTATGGGTTGGTTCAGCAAACTATTTCTGTCAACAAAGAAGAAGTGCTATTTGTATCTAGCAATGCATGGGATGCATTGGGTGCTGCTTGGTTTGGCTTCACAACGCATTGGGTGAATCGGCAAGGTTTGCCATTTGAAGCTTTGGCGCCTCGCCCACATTATTCTGGGCCAGATCTGAAGTCAGTCCTGTATTCGCTAGGAATTGAAGCTTAAAAATTCAAATATATTAAACCTCTGCCATTTCTGACTTGAGCTATATTGACCTGCCCCCCGCCTGCCGAACCAAGAGTGTGGAAGCAAAATTTAGGATCTTACACCTCGAGATTTCACACACCTAGAGTTGTGCACACATGGGCGCATTCAATTGAAGGGCCAGAAGTCAATCGCGGTCTTGCAAATTACTAATGACCCAACAAGCAATCGCAATCAACAAAATAGAGCCGCTTTCGTATAAAAGTATGGTTGGATCTCCGTCTTTGCCTTGAAGAATAATCAAACGGCTTAATGCCGTCATGGCAATGATCAAAGGTATGGTGATTGGAATTCGGTGGCTGCTGTAGAACGCCCCTAGCATGCCCAAAACTTCTGCATAAATAAACATCAGCAGCAAGTCCTTCAGCTCAACCCTCCTCTGTTCAATCAGCACCATTACTTCTTGAATCATCGCTCCGACTGTAAAAAGAGCGATGATGACCAAAAAAGACTTTTCAGTTAAATCAATAATGCGTTTGATCGACACCTAACTCTCCTGAGTTGTTGGATTAATTCAATATTAGTCGAATTTCAATAAGAAGTCCCTACAAAAGCGCTGGCCAGCGGTGCAAGACCTATTGGGTGGGCACACCAGGATTTAAACATGGGGCCAAAGGATTATGAGCAACTTCAAGAAATCAAGCCTCAATTAAAAAAATAGGTTACACGCGATCTACAGAGGTGTGGAAGCAAATGTAGAAGCAATCAAATACTCTTCTGATTCACTCTTTTAGAAAGCTCTTCAGCCGATTCTTTGCGCTCGCTGTATCGATCTACTAGATATGGTGCAACATCACGAGTCAGAAGTGTGAACTTCACCAACTCCTCCATCACATCAACCACCCTGTCGTAATAGGCAGATGGCTTCATACGCCCGTCTTCCTCAAACTCTAGAAATGCTTTGGCAACAGAGCTTTGATTTGGAATTGTGAGCATCCGCATCCAACGTCCAAGGATTCGCATTTGATTAACGGCATTGAATGACTGAGAACCCCCAGATACTTCCATCACGGCCAAGGTTTTTCCTTGTGTAGGACGAACAGCGCCTATGGATAGAGGGATCCAGTCAATCTGACTTTTCATAATGCCGGTCATAGCCCCGTGACGCTCTGGTGAGCACCACACCATGCCTTCAGACCAATTCGCCAAATCTCTTAACTCTTTAACCTTTGGATGTGTGTCAGGTGCAGCATCTGGTTGGGGTAGCCCCAAAGGATCAAACACCTTGACTTCTGCGCCCATGGCTTCAAGCAACCTAGCGGACTCCAGCGTCAATAGCTTGCTGTAAGAGCGCTCGCGCAAAGAACCATACAACATCAAAATTCTTGGTGGATGCGTTGACACTTGTTTTGGCGATAACAAGGCTTGCTCTGGAAACTTGAAACAACTTCCATCAAGATTAGGCAATTGATCAGAAAACTTAGACATGCAATCCCTTCTCATTGATCACAACTTTGTTCCAAGTGGCGTTACCAAAATCGGGCGATTGATCAAACTGGGATGCGCCAACATGAAGTCCAACAGTTCTTATCAGCCCAATCAGGGCTAATGTATTGCGCGAAGAGCCGCACTTTGGGTTATGGAAAATTGTGAGCATCAAGAATTCCTAATTCATTTAACTTTTATTATGTCAAAACTTGACATTGAGTCTGAGCGTGTGCAGATGCTTCACCATGCCGTGCGTAGGAAGCTTTGACTGGTGAAGTGAAGTACTTGATGCAAATGACTTTTGCACTGGGGTCTTGAGGTTTAAGAATTTGATCGCGAAACAAAGTCCCTAAATCTAACCATTTATAAGGCGTTCCCTTGAGCCTTGAATAATAGAGGTTGTAGGCGTCTACATAAATAATAGTGGGTGACAAGTTGTGCGCCTAGGAAGTAAAAAGGCCATCTTTCGATGGCCTTTTCGCCCTAAGCCCGAGCCAACTAAATGACACTGCGAAGGGATTGTGTTTGTATTCTAGTGCGTTTGTTTGAAGTCTTGACGACTACATCTACTTTTGTAAC
>JAJTGB010000087.1 GCA_021298995.1 Comamonadaceae bacterium
GTGATGGTGCCAGTGGTGCCCATGGAGCTGACAAAGTGCGTGACACGCCCTTCTGTTTGCGACCAAATTTCTGGGCCCGTTGTCTCGTAATGAACGCGTGGGTTGTCGAGATTGGAGAATTGATCCAGGATTCGACCCTTGCCTTGAGCCGCCATGTTATCAGCCAGGTCTCGGGCATATTCCATGCCCCCGCTTTTGGGCGTCAAGATGAGTTCGGCGCCAAAGGCCTTCATGGTTTGCGCACGCTCAATGGACAAATCTTCCGGCATGATCAAAATCATTCGGTAACCCCTGATGGCCGCACCCATGGCAAGTGCAATGCCCGTGTTACCCGAGGTGGCTTCAATCAGAGTGTCGCCAGGCTTGATTTCGCCTCGCTCTTCAGCCCTTTTAATCATGGAAAGTGCGGGCCTGTCTTTGACTGAGCCAGCCGGATTGTTGCCTTCTAGTTTGCCCAAAAGCACATTGCCTTTGGGGCCGGTCATTTCAGCCGCCATTCTTTGCAACCTGATCAAGGGTGTGTTGCCAATGGCATCTTCAAGCGTTAAATAATTCATTTTTTCTATTTACCAAGACTCGTCTTTGCAGGAGACTCAAAAGCACACATAAGAGTGCTCTAAAGGATTATGCTTCGAACATGCTGACCTTGTCATGAGAACAGCTTTAAATCAATTTTAGGAGAAGTCAATGCTGCTAGGTGCTTGGTGGATTTGGGTTGTAGCCTTAAGCCTCTACATTGTTTTTCGGCTCTGGTACGACAACTGGCTAGGCCCGCTAAGCCCTCAAGAGGTGAGCGACTTGATGGACCAGGTCAGCAGTCTCAAAATGAGCGAATACAGCGACCCCCAAGATTTAAGAGCTTTCCTTGAAACAGACGACGGCCAAGAGTTTGTGATGGTCAATTTGGTTCGCGTTCATACAGGAGAGGTGGCGCACCCGCGCACGGGCAAACCCACCAAAGGCATCGACCTGCTTCGAGAATATGGCAACAGTTTCGTCAAAGTTTTGTTCAAGCATGGGGGGCATCCAGTCTTGGCAATGCGCAAGGTGGGTGGCTATATCGATTCATGGAACACCCCGCCCGATCCTGGCTGGCACATCGCTAGCAGCATGCGCTACAGAAGCCGCCGAGACATGATGCGACTGGCCCTAGATCCTTCTGTGAGGGACGTGCACATTTTGAAAACTGCCGCCACCGCCACTACTTTTTCATTTCCATCCCAAGTGGTCTTAGGCCTTGCCATCAGACCCCGCGTGTGGGTGGCGCTGGTATTGAGCTTGGGTGCAGCCCTGGTCCATTTGGTGAGCGTGATTGCTTTGATGCCAAGCTAAGTTAGGCCAGACCGCACTTGTTAATTTTGGCAGACATTTGCACAAAGTTCAGATGGCTTTGCCCAAGTTCAAAATAGCATCTGCAATTTTTCCGGTGTCTTTCTCCAAGGCCAAGATATCGGCACCCAATCTGACAAAGGTATAGCCTGCGTCAAAGTTAAGTTTCTCAAGGAGCTTAGGGTCCACAGGATAAGTCTTGGCGCCTTGCGGTACTTTTTCGCCAAATCGCCAAGCCACCTTGATGTTGACTTCACACTGATCAGAGCGCCAAGCCATGCCCTCAGGACATTTGCCAGGCGTTAAAGTTTCCATAAAAAATGATCGCGCAAACTGCCGCCGAATTTTTCCAAAGTAATTGAGCAAAGGCGTGCCGAGATCTGGCGGAAAAGCAAACAATGGCTCAGTCGGCAGTGGCATTTTCCGCGACATGTCCTCTTCAGGCGGCTTGGCGCCACCCATGTTGATATTGATATTTTGATTGCTTGCTGTAGCTCCCCCTGTAGCGCCAGGCATTGATGACGGGGTCGGGGCAAGCACAGCACCCACGGCTGCCACGGCAACAGGCGGTGCACCCGCAGCAGGCTTGGTTGTATCTGCGCCAGCTGTTGTTGATTCAGTTTTGGGGCGGCCTGGCCCTTGAACTTCTGGTCGGTAATACCTGCTCAAAGCCTCTGGATTATTGGCCATCCGCTTTTCCATGATGGTGTCAAAGACAGCAGAGAGTGCCATGCTGTCTGCCGTACCCATGAGTGAGGCCTTGCTTGAGTGAAGAATTGCCAATTGCATCGGTGAGCAATTGGCATGATTTTTTTGGAGCCACTCAATGGACTTGTTTTGGCGCTCTTGGGGGTCGTGGGTGGTGAGCGCCATCAGCCGAAATTCTGCAATCAGACAGGGGCCACTGATCACCTCTGGCGCCGCGGCTTGGCCGGGCCTTTTGGGTTTGGGAGCAGCTGTGGTTTGAGCTTGAGCCGAGCCAAAGCAGCACAAACAGCTAAAGCAGACCGTCAACCAACACAGGAACTGAGAGAAAGGAAGCGGCACAGTATGTTCTTTCGATGCGCAATCAATTGCCAACCTACTTTAATCGACATTTGTGGGAATTACTTGAACGACGACAGATCATCAGGGAAGTCAGATAGAACCACCAACAATCCTTTTTTTACGAAATTACACTCAATTTTATTCAGATAAAAACTGATTATTTGTGAATAAACTTTCACTCACTGACCAGGCCTGAGAGCCTTCACATTTTTTCAAAAGGTTTCCATGCAAACAATTGCACCTTTATGGCTTTGGGCCACATTTGGCGTCATCGTCCTCGCTTCTCTCTTCATTGACTTCGTGGTGCTTCGAAAACAAGGCTCACAAGACATTGGGGTGAAGGAAGCCTTGAACTGGTCTTTGGTATGGATCGCTCTGAGCTTTTTGTTCAATGGTCTGTTCTGGTGGGCAATCAAGGACACAACGGGATCAACTGAATTGGCCAACACCAAGTCGCTTGAATTTTTAACGGGCTATTTGATCGAAAAGTCTTTGGCCGTTGACAATATTTTTGTCTTCTTGTTGATCTTTACTTACTTTGCAGTGCCCTCGCATTTTCAAAAGAGGGTTCTCATGATTGGCATCATTGGTGCCATTGTCTTGCGCACCGTCATGATTTTGGTGGGTGGTTGGTTGCTGGCCGAATTCCATTGGATTTTGTATTTGTTCGGCGCCTTTTTGGTTCTGACAGGTCTCAAGATGTGGTGGGCTGCAGGCAAAGAACCCAATCTGGATGACAACCCCGCGCTCAAACTGCTGCGAAAATTGATTCCTGTCAGCAAAGATTACGACGGTGAAAATTTTTGGACTTTGGAAAATGGCAAAAAAGTCGCCACGCCTTTGTTCATGGTGATTTGCTTGATTGCTCTGACCGATGTTATTTTTGCGGTTGACTCCATCCCGGCTATCTTTGCGATCACCAATGACCCGTTCATTGTGCTCACCAGCAATGTGTTTGCCATTTTGGGTTTGCGCGCCATGTACTTCTTGCTGGCTTCAGTTGCCAGCAAGTTTCACCTTTTGAACTATGGACTGGCAGTGATTTTGATCTTCATTGGCACCAAGATGTGCTTGATTGATATTTACAAAATACCAGTGCACTTCTCCTTAGGCGTGGTGGTTGCCATTCTGGCCATCACCATGTGGTTGAGTGTGCGAACTGCCAAACCCGAAGTTCGCTGAAGTTCACTGGCGTTCAAGCCCCTAGCTTCACAGTCCTGAAGTTCACAACTTCTGCAAAAGAAGTTGTTGAACCAAGGGGTGATGGACTTTTCTTTCTGTGCCAATGGCGAAAAAGTGTTCTCGCACACCTTCACAAGCACCTAAGCGTTGCACGGCGTAATGTGCAGTGAGGTCCTCATGGACCCATTCGGCCGCAGGAAAAATGCCCATGCCGTTGGCCCCAAAGGTTTTCAAAAGTGCGCTGTCCTCAAACTCGCCCACAATATGGGGCGTGATACCCCGCTGCTCAAACCACTGGTCTAAACGATCGCGCACGGCTGTGTGTGCTGTTGGTAATAGCATCGGAACAGAGCTCAAACTTTGAGGGAAATTCTTCTGCGTTGACTTCACCATTTGGGCATTTCCATACCAAGCAATGTCGGTGGCTCCCAAGCCATGGCTATAAAGTTTGATGTTGGGGTTGACCGGCGCAGGCCGATCCGACAACACAACATCGAGCCGATGCAATGCCAAATCCCCCAACAAATCGTCTAACTGACCCTCATAGCAAGTGAGTTTTAAATTTTTGATTTTGATGATGGGCAGTAAAAGCCGATGGGCCACCATCTTGGGAAGGCTGTCGCAAATACCCACCGTCAAACGCACCATGGGTGCACTCACAGCATCTCTCACACGACCAGGCAGTGCCTCGCCCAATTGAAAAATTTGATCGGCCTGCTTCATGGCCACAATGCCAGCTTCGGTCAGCACCAAGCCGCGACCAGCGGGCTTGAGCAGGGAGCATCCTAAAGATTTTTCCAACTCTCTGACTTGGGCGCTCACGGTTTGCACCGCCATGTCCAATTTCTCTGCCGCCCTGGAAATGCCCCCCTCCTTGGCCACCACCCAAAAGTAATAGAGATGTTTGTAATTGAAATGGATGCTCATATTCAGTTTTATTGAGAATTTATATAAGAAATTATCTGCTTTTTCAATATTATTTTATGCCATAAGATCCCGCGGTTTAAGTTTAAAAAAGTTAGGCTGATTTGCTAAATAATTTTTTCGATCCAGCCATCCTCTTCTTCCTTTTTGGCATTGGCGCTGGGCTTCTCAGATCAAACTTGGAAATCCCGCCACCTATTTCCAAGTTCCTCTCCCTCTACTTGCTGATGGCACTGGGCTTGAAGGGCGGTTTTGCACTTTCGCAATCGGGTTTGAATGTCGATGTGGCTAAGGGCCTAGGTGCCGCCGTCTTCTTGGCCATTTTCATTCCGACCATTGGCTACCAACTGCTCAAAAGGATCACTGGCCCATTTGATGCAGCTGCCATTGCAGCCACTTACGGCTCTGTCAGCGCGGTGACGTTCATGACGGCAGTTCAGTTTCTAGACGGCAACAAGATTGCCTACTCAGGGCACATGTCTGCAGCCATGGCGATGATGGAATCGCCAGCCATCTTGTTGGCCGTGTTTTGGGTCAATGGCATTCGGAAAAAAATAAGTGGCACCACACACAGCCATACTTTGAAACAAACCTTGCATGAGTCCCTCACGGATGGGGCACAGTTGCTCTTATTGGGCGCCATGCTGGTGGGCATTCTGTCTGGCGAACAAGGCAAGACCATGATGGCGCCATTTTCGGTCGACTTGTTCAAAGGCATGCTGGCCTTTTTCCTATTGGACATGGGCCTCACGGCGTCTAGAAACTTTCACTACCTCAAAGGGAAGTCCTTGCTGCTCATTGCCTATGCCATTTTGGGTCCCATCGTCCACAGCCTGCTTGCTTTGGGATTGGCTTATTCTCTGGGCATGTCTTTGGGTGACAGCGTCTTGCTCATGGTTTTGGCTTCAAGTGCTTCCTACATTGCGGTGCCTGCTGCACTGAAGTTGGCCATTCCAGAAGCCTCTCCCTCTTTGTACTTGGGCCTTTCGCTTGGCCTAACCTTCCCATTGAATATTATTTTGGGAATTCCCCTCTACAGCTATTTAGCCAACTGGGCCATCTAAAATCCCGTTTCATGACCCATGAAATTGCTTTTTTAACCTGCCATCAAAAAGAGGCTGTCGTCGCACCCATCTTGGAAAAACAAGGGTTTGCGATTCGAGTGGAAACCAGTTTTGACACCGACGCGTTAGGCACATTCACGGGTGAAACGCCCAGAACCCTGACCCAAGTTCAGGCTGCCTTGAAAAAAGCGCAATTGGCCACTGAACTCACATCTTGCAGGTTTGGTCTTGGCAGCGAGGGCTCATTTGGACCGCACCCCCAAGTTTATTTATTGCCTTGGAACTTAGAAGTGTTGGCATTGTGGGATCGGCTTGAAGAACATGCTGTCTATGCCATTTTGGGAACTTCAGATACCAACTTTGCAACCGAGAAGGTCAGTTCTTTGGACAGCGCATTGGCCTTTGCTGAGAAGTCTGGTTTTCCAAGTCATGCGCTCATACTTGGTACACCTGCAGACAGTTTTTTTAGCAAGGGTATTGGCAGCAGCGCTGAATTTCAAGAACGCGTTCAAGCGGCGCTTAAGGTATCCCCTTCCGTATGGCTTGAGACTGACATGAGGGCGCACATGAACCCCAGCAGAATGCGTTCTATCCAACACACCACTGAAAAGCTTTCAGCTTTGCTTCATTCGTACTGCCCGCAATGTCATTTGCCTGGCTATGGGCTCACAGAAATGATCAAGGGCGCACCTTGCGAAATTTGTGACACACCCACTCGCATACCTCGCGCAGAAAAATGGAACTGTTTGAAATGCGATTTCACAGAACTGCACCCACTGAATGAACTTGCGCCGGCCAAAAATTGCGACAAGTGCAATCCATGACGGCCTCACTGCCGGTGTTCGGATAACTTTTCTTCGCCCTCATCGCCATCATCAAAATCGCGCATCAATTCGTAGCGCTGATTTCGCTGCACTTGAACCATGCGAATGACGCGTTTCATGGGAACCCCCACCAAAGCCAAGGCATGTGTGGCCAGCATCAAAGAGCCCTCAATGGTTTCAGGCACCACCTCTGATGCACCCGCGGACTGAAACTTGGCCAAGTCTTGGTCATCTTTGGTTCTGACCACCACAGGCACATGAGGGGCATGCTCTTGGGTCAAGGCCAACACTCTGAAAGCAGAGGCGCTGTCCAAATAAGTCACCACCACGGCGCTAGCTCGCTCCAAACCCACAGACATGAGCGATGGCAATCTGGCTGCATCGCCATAAGCCACTTGATCGCCTTGGGCTAAGGCTCGGTTGACACGGTCTGGGTCTAAATCCAAAGCAATGTAGGGCACATTCTGAGTTTTCAAAAGTTTCGCTAAGTTTTGGCCACAGCGTCCATAGCCACAAATGATGATGTGCTTTTCTGTGTTGATGCTTTTCTGGGCCAACTGCGTCATTTCAAGCGACTGTTGTAACCAGTCGGTGGCTGACCATTTCATCACCCACTGATTGGCGCGCATGATGATGAATGGAGTGGCCATCATGGACAACACCATGCTGGCCAAAACGGGGTTGAGCCAGTCTGCAGGAATCAATTGGTGCTGATTCCCCAGCGTTAACAAAACAAATCCAAACTCACCCGCCTGTGCCAAGTAAAGACCGGTTCGAAGAGAAAGGCCTTCGCTCGCACCCCCCATTCTGGTGAGCGCAGCAATTAAGACGAACTTCAAAAGAACAGGCACCGTGACCAAGAACAATACAAACGCCCAACGGTCCCAGACGATTCGCCAATCTAGCAACATGCCAATGGTGATGAAGAAGAGTCCGAGCAAGACATCGTGAAAGGGTTTGATGTCCAATTCAACGCGTTGTTTGAATTCAGTTTCTGAAATCAACATACCTGCAATGAAGGCTCCCAAGGCCAAGCTCAGTCCGGCCAGCTCAGTCAACCAAGCCAGCCCCAAAGTGACCAACAACACATTGAGCACAAACAATTCTTCGGTTTGTCGGCGGGCCACCAGCAACAACCACCAGCGCATCAAACGCTGGCCACCCGTCAGCAACAATGTAATGAGCAAAGTGGCTTTGACCACTGCCAGGCCCAAAGCTGAGATCAATTGTTCTGGCGGCGCATCGAGTGCTGGAATTAGAACCAAGAAAGGAACCACTGCCAAATCTTGGAACAGCAACACGCCCAACACGCGTTTGCCATGCTCGGAATCTAGCTCCAAGCGATCGGACATGAGCTTGATCACGATGGCCGAACTGCTCATGGACAAAGCGCCAGCCAAGGTCAATGCGGTTTGCCAGCTCATGCCCCAAAGCGTGGGGGCCATGGTGTTTAGAAACACAGAAAAACCGGTGACAAACACAACCGTTAAAGCCACTTGCCAAAATCCCAAACCAAACACAAAGCGCTGCATGGACCTCAACTTGGGTAAATTGAATTCGAGGCCAATGACAAACATCAAAAAGACAACGCCGAACTCCGCCAAGTGACGGATGCCTTCAGAGTTTTGGGCGAATGCCAAAGCGTTGGGCCCAATCACCACGCCCACCACCAAGTAGCCCAGCATGGGTGGCAACTTAAGAAATCGGCAGCCCACAACCCCCAGCACAGCGGCCAGCAGGTAAAGCAGGGTTAATTCCAAGGAACTCATACAGTGATCGTAGCCAAATCAATAAAACTTAGGGGAATATGGAGTATGGTGTCGTTATCACCTAAAAAATTCAAAAAAAGGAGTTGCCATGTTTCAAGTCGTGATTCAGTCAGCGCTTCGGCAAATGAAGTCCAGATTGCGACTCCCTGCTGATTTCAAAAAGCCAAAAAAAATATGTCATAATCGCGTTCTTCGCAATCCGCCCGGGTGGTGAAATTGGTAGACGCAGGGGACTCAAAATCCCCCGCCGCAAGGCGTGCCGGTTCGATTCCGGCCTCGGGCACCATCGATTTGCAGTTAATCGAATTAAATCTTTTGCGAAATGCACATTGTTTTGGTTTTGGCATTAGCTGTGTTGTACCCAGCAACACACATCCTGAATGGTTGGCTGTTTGACTTTGCCATCATCTCCGACAACATCTCGTTGATATACCTGACAGCCTTCCTGCGCCTGTTCAATCTGTTGGTCTTGGGTCCTGCATTTGGAACCATCGCTACCATCTTGGGTGGCTTGTTGCTGATGCCTCAATTCAATGATCCCTTGGGCGTGGCATTGCTCAACATTGCCTGCTCGAGCACGGGTCCCTTGATTGCACTTCTTTGTTTCAGAATTTATATGAAGCGTCAACCCGAGATCACATCACTGCGTGACTTAGGTGGCCTAACCCTTCTGTATTGCGTTTCCAATTCTGTGATCCATCACGTCACTTGGGTTCTGATTGAAAAATCTGAGGCATTTGAGTTAACGACAGTATTTTGGATGTTTTTAGGTGATTTGAATGGCGCCTTGCTTGGCGCTTATTTGATGAAAGCCATTCTTGATTTCCTAGAGAAAAAAGGCATTAACTTTTCAGGCCCGTCGCAGCCCAAGCGCTGAGGCCATCAGGAGCGCTTCAATTCAACGCCCACCGATGGGCTCAGTTCATACAAACCTTGAGAGATGGTGGGGTAATGCAATTGCAACCTCAGCTCTTTTTTGAGTCGGAAGTTGGTCAGGCGTCTAGATTCACTCATGAAGCTCAGCAGCATCAATGGCAGTGATTCTTGGGCTTGACTTCGGGGCACTCGCGGCGGACGCTTCAAACCCATGATGTCTGCGGCCAAATCAAAATAGTCTCCCATTTTCATTTGACTGTCGTCACTCACATGAAAAACTCGCTGCGCCTTGCCACGCCAAAGCGCTGCCACACAAGCTCTGCCCAGGTCATCTGAATGAATGTGGTTGGTGTACACATCGTCCTCACTCAAAAGCACAGGGGTACCCTTGATCAGTCTTTCACGGGGGGTGCCGTTAGGGCGATTGGGTGCATAGATGCCCGGAATTCGCAAAATACTGCTGCGAACGCCGGTTCGTCCTAAAAAACGAATGGTGTTTTCGGCATCAACCCGGCGCACTGCTCTGGGGGTGTGCGGATGCACTGGCCTAGATTCTGAAACCCACTCGCCTTGGCAATCGCCATAGACACCGCTGGTCGAACCATAAACCAGCGCTTGAGGCAATGTTCTCTTCTTGAGTGCCCGCACCAAATTCAAAGTGCGTGTGTCTGTCGACCACTCCCCCACGCGGTCTGAGGGAGGAGGCGCCAAATGAAGCACCCGCGTCGCCCAACCCGACAAGCGCTGCAAAGAGTTTGCATCGTCCAAATTTCCCTGAACAGGGGTAATGCCTTGAGCCCTTAAACCGGCGGCCTTTTCGGGACTGGAAGTTAAGGCCACAACCCTGGTTCGCCCCACCAACTGTTTGGCCGCACGCTGACCCACATCACCACATCCGATGATCAAGACACGCTCTTTTCGAAAGCGGGAAGGCAAAGCGCCTAAAGGGGTTTGGTTTGAGGGCAAAATCGGGGTATTGCGAAATTAAGACCCCCCTAGGATAACGAAAACATGAGCTTCCAAATTACCGTCGAGCCCAGTGGCCGCACATTTAATGCAGACAGCAGCGAAACTTTGTTGGCCGCAGGCAATTTCTGGCACGGTGGTTCATGGCAACCACCAAGCCAAAGCCTTGAGTGCTGAGGAAGAGGCGCAAGGCTTGATCTTGACCTGCTGCTCTACGGCACAAAGCGATTTGGTGCTGGAGTCACGTCAAGTGACACAGGCCGGTAGCTTCCCCATTAAAAAAATGCCTGTTCGCGTTGTGAGTTTGGAAAAGAAATCACACGATGTGATGTCGGTCATCATGCAACTCCCAGCAACCGATGTCATGCAGTTTCATGCGGGGCAATATGTGGAGTTTTTGCTCCGCGATGGTGCCCGCCGAAGCTACAGTATGGCCAACGCGCCTCACACCCTCGACGCCGCTGCGCCCAAAGTGGAACTGCACATCCGCCATATGCCAGGCGGCAAATTCACCGATGTGGTGTTCAGCACCCTGAAAGAAAAAGATATCTTGCGCATTGAAGGCCCCTACGGTAGTTTCTTTTTGCGCGAAGACTCCCAAGCACCCATCATTTTGTTGGCATCCGGCACGGGTTTTGCGCCCATCAAAGCCATCATTGAGCACATGCAACACAAAGGCATCACCCGGCCCGCCACCTTGTATTGGGGCGGTCGCCGCCCTGCCGATTTGTACATGAGCGAATGGGTGGAAGCACAAGTGAAGGCCATGCCTCATCTCACCTATGTGCCCGTCGTGTCCGACGCCTTGCCAGAAGACGCCTGGACAGGCAGAACTGGGTTTGTCCATCAGGCTGTCTTGCAAGATCACCCCCAGCTCAACAACTTTCAGGTGTATGCATGCGGCGCACCCATTGTGGTCGACTCTGCACGTGCAGACTATGTGGTCAAAGCTGGCTTGCCCGATGAAGCTTTCTTTGCCGATTCATTCACCACAGAAGCCGACAAGGCCAAGGAGTCCAACTGATGCGCACTACCGCCCTTTTCACCCGCCGCGCATGGCTCCATGCAGCCATCGCCCTGTGGACCTTTTCCAGCATGCACACCCTCCAGGCTCAAGCCCTGGACAAGCCCATTCGCTTGGTGGTGCCCTACGCACCAGGTGGCCCCATTGATGTCACGGCCCGCGCCTTGGCCGAGCGAGTGAAAGACAGCTTGGGCGTGGTCATCATCGACAACAAACCCGGTGCTGGTGGCAACTTGGGCGTCGATCTTGTGGCCAAGGCACCTGCCGATGGTTACACCATTGGCATTGCAGCAGTGGCCACCCATGCCATCAACCCTTGGCTTTTTAGCAAGATGCCGTTCAATGCGGCCACAGATTTTGCACCTATTACCCAAATGGTTCGGGTGCCCAATGTGTTGGTCATGAACGCCGAAACCTCACAGCGCTTGAGAATCAACTCTGTGAGCGACTTGATTGCCTACGCCAAGGCCAACCCAGGCAAGCTCAATGTGGGTTCGGGTGGCAATGGCAGCGCGGGTCATTTGGCGGCAGAAATGTTCAAGCGCGATGCTGGCATTTATGCAGTCCACATTCCCTTCAACGGTGGCAATCCTGCACAGCTTGCTTTGTTGTCAGGCCAAGTCGATTTCAACTTTGACAATTTGGCCACAGCAGCACCCAATATCAAAGCGGGCAAGCTCAAAGCTTTGGCAGTGACCACCGCACAACGCGCCAGTGCTTTGCCAGACATTCCCGCCATGGCTGAAACACTCAAAGGTTTTGAAGTGGACACGTGGTGGGGGCTGGTTGCACCTGCCAATACCCCACCTGCCATGGTCTCTCGCCTGCATCAAGCATTTTCTGCAGCACTGGCAGCACCCGAAACCAAAGCCCGTTTTGGCATGATGATGGCAGAGCCTGTCAGCAGCACACCAGATCAATTTGCCGCCTTCATGAAGCGCGAATTGGTGAAGTATGAGCCGGTGGTGAAAGCCAGTGGGGCGAAGGTCGACTAACCCTGTCACACGGGTTTGTTGGCTGCTTTTGCTTGATTCAAAGCACGCAAGCTGGCCATTTTTTCTGCAATTTTGAGCTCTAAACCCCGATCGACGGGTCGGTAAAAACCGGGTGCTGGCATGCCTTCTGGCAAGTAATTTTCGCCCGCTGCAAAACCACCCTCCTCGTCATGGGCATAGCGATAGTCTTTGCCGTAATCCAGGTTCTTCATGAGTTGCGTCGGTGCATTGCGCAAGTGCATGGGCACAGGACGTGTACCCTCTTTCTTGATCAATGCTTTCGCTTCTTTGAAAGCTTTGTAGACCGCATTTGATTTGGCGGCGACCGCCAAATAAATGACGCACTCTGCCAAAGCCAACTCACCTTCTGGACTTCCCAGGCGCTCATACACCTCCGCCGCATCCAGTGCCAAGCGCAGCGCACGAGGATCGGCCAGTCCAATGTCTTCTGCGGCCATGCGAATGAGGCGCCTGGCCATGTACCGAGGGTCTGCGCCGCCGTCTAACATGCGCGTGAACCAGTACAACGCGGCATCTGGGTCTGAGCCTCTCACCGATTTGTGCAGCGCACTGATGGTGTCATAGAACTGCTCGCCGCCTTTGTCGTACCGACGCATGCGTTCACCCAGCACCTTCAACAACCAAGCGTCGGATATCTCAGCCAGCTTTTCGCGTTGGGCCGCAACCGACAAGGTTTCAAGTGTATTGAGCAAGCGCCTGGCATCGCCATCTGCATAAGCAATGAGCCGCTGCTCTGCTTCTGCTTCCAATGGCGGGATGGCGCCGATGGCATGGGCCCGCTGCACAATTTTTTTCAAGTCTTCCTCTTTGAGCGCTTGCAGGACATACACAGCAGCTCTAGACAGCAAGGCAGAGTTGACCTCAAAAGAGGGGTTCTCGGTGGTGGCGCCGATGAACGTGAACAAGCCACTTTCGACGTGCGGCAAAAATGCATCTTGTTGGCTTTTGTTGAAACGGTGAACCTCATCGACAAACACAATGGTTCTTTGGGGCTGCAAACCATTCAAAGCCGCTTGTGCTTGTTCAACCGCTTCTCGAATGTCTTTCACGCCGCCTAGCACCGCACTGATGCTAATGAATTGGGCGTCAAATGCGTCGGCCATGAGCCGTGCAATAGTCGTTTTGCCAACCCCTGGTGGGCCCCACAAAATACAACTGTGCGGCTGTCCCGACTCAAACGCCAACCGGAGTGCCAAGCCCTCACCAATGAGGTGTTGCTGGCCAATGACTTCGCCCAAGTGCCGGGGCCGCAACCGCTCTGCCAAGGGTTGCTGCAAATGAACACTGGCGTTCACGGCCGAATCACCTGCGCACCTGCTGGCACTTTGAATTGAAAAGTCTCGGAAGTTAATTTCACATTGACTTCAAAATTTTGAAAATTCAAACGAGAAGTTTGACCCAAGCCATCGACAATTTCCAAGGCCGACAAAACAGGGATTTTCTGGTTGGCCGCATTGGTGGCGGTGAGTCCGACGCGAATCCATTGAACAGCACCATCCGATTGCTTGGGCGTTGCACGAACCCAATGCAAGCCTTCGGCGTCAGGATCTGCCTTTAAATTGAACTCCGCTTGCAGGGCTTTCAAATCGCCCGATGAAGCAATCAATGCCGCAGGGGTTTGCCCCAGCATTTGGCTTTGTTTGCGCACAGTGACTTGGTTCAAGTCGGCGTCATAAAGCCACAGCGATTGACCATCCGCCACCATGGTTTGCACAAATGGTTTTTGATAAGCAAAACGAAACTGCTGCGGTTTTTGAAACTCAAAGGTGCCAGACGAAGTTTTTCGACGTGGGGTTTGATCTGCTTTGGCTGGCGAACTGACCACCTGCGTGAATTGCGCACGGCCACTGTTGGTGAGCAGCAAAAATTGTCGCAAAGACTCTACGGCATCGGTATTGGATTGTGCAAATGCAAGAGACGCATGCCCCAGCCATGCAACAAAGATACAAAGAATTTGAAACTTGAGTTTCATGTTGCCGATGAAATGGTTGAAAGATTTATTCGGTGCGCGCAGGCACCAAGATTTCACGTTGGCCACTGCTGCTCATGGAACTGACCAGGCCTGCTTTTTCCATCTCTTCAACCAGACGTGCAGCGCGGTTGTAGCCAATCTTCAAGTGGCGCTGAACCAAAGAAATACTGGCTTTGCGATTTTTCAAAACCACCTCAACAGCTTGGTCGTACATGGGATCTTTTTCTGCATCGGCGCTGTCGCCATACCCGGTGTCTTCGCCATCGGTGGTACCACCTTCCAGAACGCCCTCAATGTAGTCTGGCTCACCTTGTGTTTTCAAATAACTCACCACGCGGTGAACTTCTTCGTCGCTCACAAAGGCGCCGTGCACGCGAATGGGGAAACCAGTTCCTGAAGGCATGTAAAGCATATCGCCCATGCCAAGCAATGCTTCTGCGCCCATTTGATCCAGAATGGTTCGGCTGTCTATTTTGCTAGAGACTTGGAAAGCAATTCGCGTCGGAATGTTGGCTTTGATCAAGCCGGTAATCACATCCACGCTAGGGCGTTGTGTGGCCAAAATCAAATGAATGCCCGCCGCACGCGCCTTCTGTGCCAAACGTGCAATGAGTTCTTCAATTTTCTTACCCACCACCATCATCAAGTCGGCCAACTCGTCAATCACCACCACAATGTGCGGCAAACGCTTGAGCGGCTCGGGGTCATCGGGTGTGAGGCTGAAGGGATTCAAAATGAATTCTTCGCGCTCTGTGGCATCGTCAATTTTGGTGTTGTAACCCGCCAAATTGCGCACACCCATTTTGCTCATCAACTTGTAGCGGCGCTCCATTTCACCCACACACCAATTGAGACCATGAGCGGCTTGTCGCATGTCGGTGACCACAGGCGCCAGCAAGTGTGGAATGCCTTCATAGACCGACATCTCTAGCATCTTGGGATCGATCATGAGCAAGCGAACATCTCGTGCTTCGGCTTTGTAAAGCAAAGACAAAATCATGGCGTTGATGCCCACCGATTTACCAGAGCCCGTGGTACCCGCTACCAACACGTGAGGCATCTTGGCCAAATCGGCCACCACCGGGTTGCCCACAATGTCTTTACCCAATCCCATGGTGAGCATCGACTTGGCTTCGTTGTAAACCTGCGAGCCCAAAATTTCGCTCAGCTTGATGGACTGGCGTTTGGCATTGGGCAATTCCAAGGCCATGTAGTTTTTGCCCGGAATGGTTTCGACCACGCGGATAGAAATCAAGCTGAGTGAGCGCGCCAAGTCTTTGGCCAAGTTGACTACTTGCGAGCCCTTCACACCGGTGGCAGGTTCAATTTCGTAACGGGTAATGACAGGGCCTGGTGCGGCAGCCACCACGCGCACTTCAACGCCAAAATCTTTCAGGCGTTTTTCAATCATGCGGCTGGTCATTTCCAGTGTTTCTGGCGCCACGCCCTCTTGACGCTGGGTGAGACTGTCAAGCAAATCAACTTGTGGCAATTTGCTGTCAGGCAACTCATTGAACAAAGGTTTTTGACGTTCTTTGACCACACGTTCACTGCGCGGCACGGCTGTGACGGTTGGTTCAATGATCATCGGTGCAACGGGCTCAGCAAACACGGGCGCAGCCACGCCTGCTGCTGCAAACAAAGGCTTCTCTTCAAATTCATTTTCGAAAGGATGCAGTTGCGGCTCAACCGGCAATTTAGATTGGAGTTGTTCTCGCTCGCGCAGGGCTTGCTGTCCCATGGCCAAGTCTTCCTCCATCTCGCGCTTGACCTGACGCGATTGCATCAAACCATCGATCTTGGCGCCCAATGATTCACACACTTGTCCCCAAGAAAAGCCAAAGGCCCAACCCATGCCCAAGGCTATGCACACAATTTCAATCAGGCTAGAACCATTGAAGCCCAACCACTTCAAGGAGAAATGGCCCACGGCATACCCAAGCGCACCACCACTGGTGCCAGGCAACATGGCATCCCAACGTGTGAGTCGCGCCCATTCAAGGGCACTGCTAGAAGACATGAGCACCAACAAGCCCACCCAAAAAATGAGACGGGTTTTCCAATTGGACTCTGTTTCTTGGTAAGAAGTACTTTGAGCAGACTCGTCTGTGCGCAACCAATTGGCCCAAGCATTGAGCCAGAAACGGCCCAAAATGGCCACCAACCACCACGCAGAGTAACCAAAGCAAAAGTACATGCCATCGGCCAACCAGGCACCCACCATCCCCATCCAGTTGCGCACAGGGCCACCCAAACCTGATCCCGACCAAGAGGGGTCTTTGGGGCTGAAGCTGAACATGGACAAGACCAACAGCAACAAGGCAGCCGCCCCCAAGAAAAGAACAATTTCCTGAGTAAAGCGCATCAAGCCAATGCCCCCGTTTAACTCGCCTTGAGAGTCTGATTCGGGGCTGCCGCTTGGATTGGTAAGGGTGCGAAGTGAGTACGTCATGGTTGAAGCCTCAAGCTTACCCGATAGACCTCCCCAAACAGACGTTTCACAAGCTTCTTACAATGGCGATTTAGCGTTTTCCCGAATTCAGCAGGTTTTCACAATATGTCCACACCCGTTCCCACCCAACATGCCCAAGTTTTGATCCTCGGCTCAGGCCCTGCCGGCTACACCGCCGCCGTGTATGCAGCCCGCGCCAACTTGAAACCTTTGCTGATTACCGGCATTGCCCAAGGCGGCCAGCTCATGACCACCACGGAAGTGGACAACTGGCCAGCCGACGTCCATGGCGTGCAAGGCCCAGAATTGATGCAACGCTTTTTGGAGCATGCGGAGCGCTTCAATACCCAAATTGTGTTTGACCACATTAACAAAGTCGACTTCAGCAAGCGCCCCTTCACCTTGACTGGCGACAGCGGTGTTTACACATGCGATTCGCTCATCATTGCCACCGGCGCCTCAGCCAAATATCTGGGCATCGACTCAGAGACGGCCTTCATGGGACGCGGCGTGTCGGGTTGTGCAACTTGCGATGGTTTCTTTTACAAGGAGCAGGTGTGTTGCGTGGTGGGTGGTGGCAATACCGCGGTGGAAGAAGCTTTATACCTGTCCAACATTGCCAGCAAGGTGTACCTCATTCACCGCCGCGACAAGTTCAAGGCCGAGCCCATCTTGGTCGATAAGTTGATGGACAAAGTGGCCGCAGGCAAGATTGTTTTGCAAACCTTCCAAACTTTGGAAGAAGTGCTGGGCGACGACACCGGCGTGACAGGCGTGCGTTTGAAGTCGACCAAAGATGGCTCCTTGCAAGATTTGGAACTCAAAGGCTGCTTCATTGCCATTGGCCATGCCCCCAATACTGAAATTTTTCAGGGCCAACTCAACATGGACAACGGCTACATCGTGACCCAAAGCGGCCTCAAGGGCTTTGCCACCATGACCAGCGTGCCGGGTGTGTTTGCCGCTGGCGATGTGCAAGATCACATTTACCGACAGGCCATTACCAGTGCCGGAACCGGCTGCATGGCGGCCTTGGATGCCCAGCGCTTTTTGGAACAAGAAGGCGCTTAAACCGTCTTTTTTGCCATTTTGGACTTGGCCAGCCCCAAAAAAGCTGGCTATAATCCAAGGCTTTGCTGAGTACTCCCTCTGTGGGACTCTACAAAATGGGTTACCGCCACCCTTCTGGCGAGGTGAGGTTGGAGCGCCCCAATTTCTGCAAGCAAGCATTCATGCTGCATTCGCAAAATTGATCAGGCACCAGCTGTTTATAAAAGTATCGGAGTGTCCACATGGCACGCGTCTGCGACGTAACGGGCAAAGGCCCCATGGTCGGAAACAATGTTTCCCACGCCAACAACAAAACCAAG